>JAUILM010000728.1 GCA_030432855.1 Bacteroidia bacterium | reverse complement strand
AACATTTCATTATCACCCCATCGGCTATTAACGGCAAGACGACTATGGGTATTTATATTCCTGTAGATGATGTAGAAACACATTACAAGAAATCTACAAGTATGAATGCCGTAATCATTGCACCTTTGACTGAAAAGCCCTATGGAGGGAAAGACTATACCTGTCAGGATCCCGAGGGGCATATCTGGAGTTTTGGCACCTATCGCCCCTCCAGGGCTTAAGTTTTTCTACTCCATTCCTGGTAGTTCATCGTAGTATTTGCCTATTGGAAGATAAGATGACCTCATTCATCGAATTAACCTGAATGGGAGCAAAGGATGTCGTTGCTTTGCATTGATCTAAACTATAGCTATGAAGATTTTTGTACTGACTTTTTTTGCTAGTTGTCTTACGATACTGCTGCACGCCCAATCTGGCACTATTAATGGACAATTGCTAGACAATGAAAATGCACCCGTCATGTTTGCGAATGTGGCACTACACGCCAAGGTGGATAGCTCACTTGTGAAAGTTGAGGTATCTGATGAAGAGGGTAATTTTTCATTTAAGAATCTCGTAGAAGGAGAATACTTTCTAAAAGCATCCTTCGTGGGATTTTCTGATGTCACCCGGGGAGACTTGCTAGTGCAAAATGACAGTCCTATTGATCTGGGAGTCTTATCATTTGGCGCTGAAGCGGTAGACCTGGCCACAGCCACGGTCACAGCCAGGAGGGCCATCGTCGAGGTGAAGCCCGACCGGACGGTCTTTAATGTAGAAGGCACCATCAACAGTGCTGGAGACAATGCCATCGGACTTCTGCGAAAAGCTCCGGGGGTACTAGTTGATAATAATGAAAATATTACTGTACTCAGCCGATCCGGGGTACTCCTATATGTGGATGGCAAGCGACTACCCCTTAGTGGAGAGGACCTTGCAAACTATCTACGCACAATCCCTGCGGAGCAAATCGATCGCATGGATATCATCACCAATCCCGGAGCCAAGTATGAGGCAGAAGGTAATGCCGGCATCATCGATATTCGGTTGAAAAAGAATGAAAATGAGGGTGCTAATGGTTCCCTTACTGCAAACGCAACACATGGTGAGTACTTTCGGGGCAATGCAAGTGCTAGCGGTAATTATCGAAATGGTAATCTAAATGTATTTGGTACCGTGGGATATAACGGTGGTACCAATTTCAACACCATGGATTTTACCAGCTTTCAAAATCAATTGGAGCTGGTCGAAACTAACCGAATGGAACGAAGCTGGGATGGAATAAACTACCGGTTGGGAACGGATTTATTTCTGGGTAAAGGGCACACGCTAGGATTTCTGGTTACTGGCAGAGACTTTACCAGTGACAACAGCTCTGCCAACCGCATCGAGATTTCACAACAAGCCTCAGGTAGTCCTATAGACAGTATCCTGGTTGCAAACAATACAGCGGACGACAGTAGAGCCCAGAATACTTACAATCTGAACTATAGATTTGTGAAGGAAGAGACTACCCTAAATATTGACGCAGACTATGGCCGCTACCGGAATACCAGCATGCGTATGCAACCCAATCAATACTTTGATCCGGGTGAAAGTCTTGTACTAACGGAAGTAATTAACACATTCGACACACCCCGTGATATCGATATATATACCTTCAAAGTAGATTATGAAACGAAATTAGGAAGCGGCAAACTAGGTGCAGGTACCAAATTCAGCCAGGTAAATACCGCGAACACATTCTTGTTCTTCGACAGAGTAGATGACGTAGATATCCGCAATGATCGCCGGTCCAATCAATTTGACTACGATGAAAGCGTCTACGCAGGCTACCTCAACTACTCCACCTCACTAGGCCAAAAGTGGAACCTATCTACCGGACTACGAGCAGAACTCACTAACGCAACAGGAGATCTGCAGGCATTCTTGCCAGAACTTGAAGAAGACCCCGTGGATTTCAACTATCTAAGCTGGTTCCCATCTGTAGGTCTCACCTACCAGGTATCGCAACAGAACACATTGTCCCTTAATTATGGACGAAGGATAAATCGTCCGGACTATAATGTGCTAAATCCTTTCCGAAATCAACTGAGTCAACTCTCTTTTGAAAAAGGAAATGCCTTCCTGCAGCCTGAAATTGTAAATAACTATGAGATCGGATATACGCTGGCTTATCGCTATAATTTCAAGCTGGCTTACAGTAGAACAAATGATCAAATCACACGATTGATCGGTCCCAGCGAAGAAGACAGTCGAGCTAACTTCATCACCTGGGAAAACCTGGCAACGCAGTCTGTGTACAGTTTCAATGTAAGTGCTCCCATTCAGGTCACAGACAAATGGAACTTGTTTATAAATGGAAGTTTGTCACACCTGGATAATCAGGCGGACTATGGTGGTCAGGCAATCGTGGATGTGCAGGCATGGACTTACAGCTTATTTCAGCAGAGTACTTTTACCCTACCCAAAGGATTTGTGGCTGAAGTCTCAGGCTGGTATTCAGGTCCGGGAGTATGGGGAGGCGTATTTAAGTATGATCCCAGCTGGAGTTTGAACCTGGGACTCCAGAAGAAATTCTTCAACAATCAACTGAATGTCAAACTCAGTGCACAGGACATATTCTATGAATCAGGATGGACTGGTACCTCTGAGTTTAATGGACTGGTATCCACCGGAGCAGGTAACTGGGATAGCCGACAGGTGAGCCTCAGTCTGAATTATAATTTCGGAAATCAGAATATCAAGAGTCGAAAACGTCGCACTGGACTGGAAGCTGAGTCACAGCGGGTCGGAGGAGACCAATAGGTACGGAGCTTTTTCACATTATTATATGATAAAAGTACTGACTATCGCTAGTCGGTACTTTTTTTTTGTCCCATGGCAAACCAATACAATCGGTATGCATAATTCATTATAAATCAGCACATTCAACGCAATCGATTGTGTAATTCACATATGGAATGATATTCTGCCATAGATGCTAATTTCAGAATAGTAGCAATTCCATCTACATTATTACCACAATTTATTCTGATAAAGTCTTGCATATTCAGACGTTGTGATCTATATTGTTTCTTATTAGAGAACAATGTTGCATAAAAAGCAACAAATCACTATGGCAGAACCTCAGTTAATAAAAAGTTTGGATAAGGGTCTCCGCATTTTGGAGATTATTGGAAATAGCGAATCACCAGTGTCAATCAGCCAACTGAGCAGGATGTTAGGCATGAACCGGAGTAGTATCTTCCGGCTGCTTGCGACACTAAAAAGACGTGGCTTTGTCATCAACCCAGTCAATAGCAAGGCCTTCGTGCTGGGATCGGCTATCAGAACTTTATCAAACCGAGCTTCATGGAGGAATACATTGATGCAGATATCACGAAAGTATCTGCTGTCACTGGCAGAAAGGACTGGAGAAACAGCCCATATCGCCATGCTGGAA
>JAUILM010000727.1 GCA_030432855.1 Bacteroidia bacterium | reverse complement strand
TCAAAGGCGTTCGAAATTCATGCGTTATATTAGTGTACAGTCGCGACTTGAATTGATCCATTTCCCGTAGTCGACTGGCTTCCTCACTCTTGATATGACTTTCATTCTCGGCCTCCATGGCACGAACAGAAGCTTCAATTTCCCCCTCACGGGTTTCTTTAAATCGATGTGACAATCCAAAAGCAAAAAAAAGAAAGCCTACTGCAACGGGTAAGTTCTGATATTCTAATGAGAAGAATGCTAAGTGAGATAGAACAGCAAGTATGACCCCAAAACTAATGGTGCCGTATCCAACTAATAAGTAAATTGAGTCTTTGTTTTTCCTTAAAAATGCATATAGAATAACACCAAGGACCAGTAAGTGACTAGACAGTAGCATTGGAGGATAGATTAGAGGAAATATTTCTAAAAGATAGATATAAAAAAGTAACCAACTTAAGAAATTGAACCCGATCCAAATCCACAATAACCGTGCAATATGTGAATTAAAAGGTATTTTTAAATACGAGAGAACGAAGGGTATCACTACTAACTGAAAATTGTAAAATAACCCGGAAGCTATCTTACCAAATTGACCTACATTCTCGATATCCAAGAGCTGAAATACTAAGTCATTATCATAGGCGATTAAAGTCATCGTAGCACATGCATCCAGACTTAATAAAAAATACGAACTCTCTTTATTATAGAAATACAGCACTAGATGATAAATGCTTACTACAAACAATATAAATATATACGGTAGTTGTTCTTTTAATCGATCAATATGATGCTCATAAACGTAACTTCGATTGGCCAGTACATTGTCAAATCTCCACAATTGGTTATTCCCCACTAAAAGGAGGTTTCTCCCTGAGGAGTGAAATACCAAAGTAAGCCTACTATTAGCAGGTAATTCAAGACGTATAAAAGGATTACTGATAATATGCTTAAGGTCTCCCTGGTTGGACATGTCTGTACCCACTACATCTTCTAACCAAGGACCATCATTGGTCTTAATGAAGTACTCAGTTTTCTTACCCGTGGTGCCTAAATACCATGTGGACTGGCAACTGCCTGATTCAAGATCTAACTTTGTCCAAACATAGTCAGCGTGCACCTCATGAAGCTCCGGCTTTTTTGGACCAAAGACACCCGGCTCATCCACTACTCCTTGAAATGTAAACTGGTGGAGGGTATCATAGATGTATTTCAAATTATTTGAAATATCCAATGCCATGGGTTTATTATCACAAAGTGATCCATCTATTTTCAGATCCTCCGTCGCAACGACGAGCCCTTTCAATCGACTTAAGGAGTTACGAGGACTGGTACATAGTACTGTATAGGTAATAATAAAGAGTATGCCTATAACCAATAATACTTTAGAATGACTGTCAACGTACTTCATCCTTAGCTGTTTATTTCAGACGAATACTCGGTGCATAGTACGCGCATGATGATCATCTTGTTAAAGACAATTTTAGAGTTGATACAACACCATGATATTGGCTGACAGGTATCTTGACAGAATTCAATGACCATTCAAGGAGTGTAGGTGATTGGTTTACATTAATTTACTCTTTTACCGTCTGCTTTGACAGGAACAATTGTTTCATTTTATGGCAGTATTGTTTCATTTCTCCACTAAAAGTGATCTGGAAGATCTGTATTTAGGATCAAGTCTTCACCTCCTGCAGTATATCCATCGATTTTGTAGATCGACGCCGGAGATATGTTCTGGCGGGCTTTTCAATGCCAAAGTAAGTAGCAGTCGCGATTAGTAGATTCATAAGAAGAAACACAATAGCCATAGTCCATCGGACACCAAATTCCGGAAGTGGTTGTTCAGTTGGGACCGGATCTAATTTTTGAAGTCCCAGAAAAGTGAAGAGGACCAACATATGCACCAGGTAGATCGAGTAGGAGATGTCGCCCAAATAAATCATTACGCGGTTATTAAGAAATGACTTTATCCACCTGGTAGCATACGCCGTGGAAAGAATGAGAAATCCAAAAATGCATACGGCTACCATATCCGGTAGTATCCGGGCATTCCAGGTCAGCATTAAAAAGATCCAGAACCCCATCCAAATAAATCCATTTTGTAGCCAGCGCTTTCCCCATTCCTGCCGATAAGCATGATATGCTACCATTCCGACAATAAAACCTGATAAACCCCGCAGCAGGGCTGGCCCTGTAATCACTCCTATGCTCCATATGCTGGGAGGCCCTGTATCAAATGCACCAAGGTATTGAGCACGTACCACGTAATTTGCCGGACCAAGCCAAAACATGATTAATAGAAAACCGGCTATAGCTATCAGCATCAGGACCATAATTGCCTTCCTGTTCTTGCGTAAGAAGGGAATGACCAATAAAGGAAACAGTAGGTAAACAAACCACTCCACACTGATGGACCAACTGGGTGTATTCCAGGTGGCTTCCGGATGCATACCCCAGGCATCGATCAGTAGGAGACTGGTTGGTATGGCTGCCAGATTAAATATTTCTTTTTCGATGGGAGCCCATTCTACCCCAAATGAATCAATGAAGAAATAAAGGCCTATAGCATAAAGAAGCGTAAACAAGTGCAAAGGATAAATTCTCGCAAGTCGAGCTCTGATATACCTGCCAAAATGCACTTTATTCCATCCGTCCTTAAAATAGCTCCCATAGACATGATAAAGAATAAACCCGCTCAAAACAAAAAACAGGTCAACCATCAAATACCACTTTCCCATGAAGTGATATTTCTCCGTATTCTGCAAAGGCATAGCCAACAGGTGAAAATGATAAACAAGTACCAACACCGCCGCAATACCACGCAGCGGTGTAAGAGATGGAATGTAGGATGGAGACTTCATGAATCTTAGGTTAGAGGTGAATTAATGCAATGAAGCGTTTATAAAATTTCAAAAGGATACTTTGTATAAACTGATGAAACCAAATCTAGGAGAACACGTATGTATATGGTAGAACATACGTTACAGATCATGGTAAAATCGTTTCATAATTCACCAGTGCAGGGCCTCCGAAGAAATGTCACCGTCACTGACAAAAATCTAGTCTAAAATCAGGAGTCTCCCCACCATAAGTAGTTAGGAAAGGAGTTACTCAATAATTATCGGGAGCATGTCCAAACCTTGTCCCAGACAACCTATAATCGGATAAGAGAAATATATCTGGAGAACTATTTATGTCTTTCAGATGACATAGACCATCTATACATCTAACACATAATTATTATTCTTTATATGTATAACTCTCTATGAAAGCATTATACACAGGCTGTGATTCTTCTGTGATATTTCTGTGATCATTTGCAATCAAATTGTGAAGTAATCGAAATAGTTTCCCAATAAGTTTATCGAATATTTCATCACTTGATTTAAAAATAACCATATGAATATTCGGATACTCACTTTATTCTTGAGCTTGCTTTT
>JAUILM010000726.1 GCA_030432855.1 Bacteroidia bacterium | reverse complement strand
TAGCTCTTCCTTCACTATTTATTGGTCTCAGTGCTTATGTGATTGGACCCTTGATTGATCGGTATGGTCGACTTCGATTTCTTCCTCTGGCGCTTGTATTATATGCGGTTGCTGGTACTGCAGGTTTATACCTTGATGATCTTGTGTCTATTTTGATCACACGCGCCATGCTCGGTGTAGCCGTAGGTACGACCATGACTATCGTGGTCACATTAATTGGGGACTATTTCGAAGGGCAGGAGCGACAAAAATTTATTGGATATCAGTTCGCTTTTATGTCATTTGGGGGCATCGTTTTCCTTGGCCTGGGTGGGTTTCTGGCTGACATCAGCTGGAGATGGCCATTTGCCATCTATGTCGTGTCACTGCTACTGATTCCCGCCACTAAAAATTATTTATACGAACCTGTGCTCACACAGGAGCCTAACCACCAGGGTAGTCCTGAAAAGGCACCCCGACTGATCTGGATGCTCTTCATAAATGTAATGGTCGTTTGGATCTTATTTTTCACTATTCCAGTGCAATTGCCCTTTCATCTAAACTCCCTTGGTGTACAGAAGAACATATTAATTGGGATGGCTATTGCAACCAGCACTATGGCGGCTATGGTTTCATCCTATTCTTATTCCAGGGTCAAAGATATTCTTTCCTTTAGTGCTATTTTTTCCATCGGCTATGTACTACTAGGGTCCGGCTTTACTCTGGTTGCACTGACTTCATCCTACCTAATGGTATTAGGTGGTATGTTTTTGGCAGGACTCGGTTTGGGTCTGGTGATTCCTAATGGTAGCCTTTGGCTTATTAAACTTGTCCCTGTATCCATCAGAGGAAAACATATTGGGAGATTATCCACTTTCTGGTTTGTGGGGCAGTTTCTTTCGCCCATCGTTTGGCTGCCAATTACGCGGTTCTTTACCTTGTCATACATGTTTGAGATTATAGGCATTTCCTATTTTGTCCTCGCGCTACTATTTTTCTCCTATCGCTACTTCGGTCGGGAATAAAACCTCTGAATCACTCGACCTCCCCTGACCTTTTGAAATCATGAGATGCTGCGATGAGAGGCCAATGAATAAAATCATATCTTAAATTGATTTTATACACGAATTATGGTGTGTTCTAATTGTTAGAGTCTATGGATGTCATCCAGCACTTTTTTGCTTGACATGACATTCTTCAGCTAAATAGTTGTAACGTGATCAGAGTATTAATAGCAGATGACCATCAGGTAATTTTGGATGGGTTTGAGTCCATTTTTGGTCGCATCCAGGACATAGAACTTGTAGGCAAGTTAAGGAATGGAAAGGAGGTATTGGATTTTCTCACAGCAAGTTCAGTGGACATTGCGATTCTTGATATTAAAATGCCACTTTTAAATGGTGTGGAGACTTGCAAGAAGATATCCAAATTGTATCCAAATACAAAGGTGATCGCCCTGAGCATGTTCGATCAGCAAAGCTATATGAAACGCATGTTTCAATATGGAGCTATGGGCTACCTGCTCAAGGATGATACTGCCGACGAAGTGGAAAAAGCAATTCGTTTGGTCTATGATGGTGAAAAATATATTAGCGCGGAACTTAAGGATCGACTCACGAATGTTGATCGAATTTTAAACCCCATGGATCAGGCTATTGAGATTACACGCCGAGAAGAAGAGGTTTTATCTCTCCTTAGTGAGGGAATGACAGACAATGAAATCGGGGAAAAATTATTTATTTCTTTCCACACCGCAAAAACCCATCGCAAGAAATTGATTGCGAAATTTGGAGCCAAAAATACCACGGAGCTAGTCAGAATGGCAATTGAGCAAGGCAGAATTTAATTTCTATTAATTCCTGATCAACGATCTAGCTATGGCCAATAATTTAGAGGTAATACTTGCTCTGAGTGCGATGCAATTCATATGCCATTGGTAGTTTTTATCAATTCCCTTCAGTAGCAGAAAATCGGATGTCATTTGTTTTTCACTCTTTGGGGGGATTTCTGGCTATACGATCCTTCCTACATTTGACAAGAGCAAGAATTCAGAACACCATGAAGAAGCTAATTTATGCATTTGTCATTTTACTGATACCCTTTTCGCTGGTTGGACAGGATGAGGTTGAGCTGCGGTCAGATGGTATTGTACTTCCATCATTGACCTCTTTTGAAAGGGACAAAATCGGTTCACCTGAAAATGGTCATATTATTTATAATGAAACCTTAGATCAGGTAGAAGTACAGCAGGATGGGGCATGGGTACATTTATCTACCGGGTCCTCATTCTCCTGGAAAATTGAGGACATTGAGGACCAGAATACGGGTGTATATGCCATTGACGGATCGGATGATTTCGTGCAATTGGTTATTGATGGCAACTCCAGCCTGTATTTTCGACGTAGTCCTTCGGGAGATATTAGAATTGATTTAGAAAATTCAGTGCTGACTGAAAATACATTCCTTGGTACTGATGCAGGTATGTTAAATGATTCGACAGCTAACACGTTCATTGGATTTCGTGCTGGAAGTTCCAATGTTGAGGGATCTAAGAATACTTTCATCGGATCCTATGCTGGTGAGCAAAATGCTGGTCTTAATGACTCCAATGTATTTATGGGATATGAATCGGGGAGAAATACAATCAGTGGCTCCGCGAGTAATAATGTAGCCATTGGAAATGCATCTGCACAATACCTCAACGAAGGAAATAATGTGATGATCGGATATGAAGCTGGACAAAACGTAGATCAACAGCTGGGAGGAGGGTTAAACGCTACAAGAGACAATGTTATCATTGGATATCAGGCTGGAAAGAAAAATGCAGGATGTTGTAACACCTATATAGGTCATAGATCAGGAAGCAACAATAAAGGTGTGGGTAATGTTTTTATTGGCAATAATTCGGGTGAAACACTGACAGGTACCTCCAATAAATTGTACATACATAATAGTAGTGCCACCACTCCTTTAATCTATGGAGATTTCTCAAGTTCTCGGGTGGGAATCAATAACGATAATCCTAACTATGCACTAGATGTAAATGGGATCATAGAAGGTACCCTTATTCTTTGCAACGGAGTAAGTGCATGCTCTGATAATCGCCTAAAGAAGAACTTTGAGAAACTATCCAATGTGCTATCTAAGGTAAAGCAACTTGATGGCTATTACCATGACTGGAGAGTGGAAGAGTTCAAAGAATTTGGTTTTAGTAATCGACGTCAGATTGGTTTTGTGGCCCAGGATGTAGAAAAATTTTTTCCAGAGCTCATAGAAGTGCGAGACGATGGGTATCTGACGGTGGATTATAGCAAGATGACTGCGGTACTTCTGCAAGCAATCAAAGAACAACAGGTCCTCATCGACAATCAACAACAGATGTTCGAAAAGCTCGCAGGAGAATCAGCGTCAAGGGAAGCTCGGTTGCAAAAGTTGGAGGCAGCACTTACCACAATTACGGGTATGGTTTCAGAGTG
>JAUILM010000725.1 GCA_030432855.1 Bacteroidia bacterium | reverse complement strand
CATATCCACGTGAGGCTGCAAGTATCTTGTTTTTAAAATCCACAAATGGTAAGAAGTCGAGATCACCTTTTCTACCGGCATTACCGATAATCAGAGGATATAGTGAGCCAAGCACAGGTAATGGTAGATAGAAGTTGTCAATCACTTTGGTTAGAGGAAAGACATGATCAGAAAAGCTGTAATATCCACCGTGCGGCCCATAGGAGAACAGAGGGTGGTGAAAAGCGACAATGATATCCTTGCTCCGATTCTTCTTAAGTATGTTGGTATACGCGGTAATCAATCCCTCGCGGGTCTTGATTTCACAGTCGATGTTTATCAGAGGTTCTTTGTCCCAGTCCCTTAGCCACCACTCTGAATCCATCACCACGAGCAATAGATCATCAGTAAGCTCCACCACTTCAGGCCCGGCACATCCATCTTCCGGAAGAAATACATTCTTTTCGTCGAGATAGGATTCGATAAATTTCTCCTGTCGTTTAACGCCAGCAAGCCCCTTATGCCAGTCGTGATTGCCGGGTATTACCACGGCATTTCCCTTCATGTTTTTTACAAGGTCGAGCTGCACCTTAAGAGCCCATTCTGCCGCATCTCTGTTAGGGTCTTTATCACCGGGCATACCATCGGGATATATGTTGTCTCCCAAAAATACGACTGACTGATCTTTGGAATTGGCATCCAGGATTTTCTCCAGGCCTAGAAGAGCCGGTGCAACTTCACCGATTTTCGAAGCGCCCGCATCTCCTATAAGGAAGACACTATGCATGATTTCTGCCCCTTTTTGGCTATTTTCCGTTATCGTTGGAGTAGTTGCGTTGTTGATCGGTCCATATGTGGCGCATGACCAAAAGCCGATCACACCAATTAGGAGTAATATGCTAGTTTTGTTATGGTTCATGGTAATAACTTAGAGTTAAGGTACGATGAAAAACTATCAAAATATCATTTGGATTGTGGCATCTATCGTCACCATTGCCGGCATATACCCCATCCAAAGGCATATTGTAAGAAATTTTGAACAACGTGAGAAGTCTCTTCGTTCAGAGATTTTTCAAGCAACTTTCGACTATCAAGTCAATAAACCGGATACCACGTTTTATCTGAGCTCCAGTCTAAATGAAATTTCTGGCCTTACATTATCACCGGATCAGCAGTTCCTTCTGGCTGTGCAGGATGAGGAAGGCATCATATTTTGGATAGATAAGACCACAGGTGAAATATCTCGCCGAACCAGATTTGCCAATGCAGATGACTATGAAGGTGTAGAGGTAGTGGGTAAGTATGGATATGTATCAAATAGTAAAGGAACGATTGATAAGGTGGACCTGGAACTTGGCGAAAAGGTTGAGACTTTCAAAACATTTTTAAACAGTGATCACGATGTGGAAGGACTGGGCTACATTAAGTTGAGAAATAGCCTCCTGGTGGCGTGCAAATCATATGAAAAAAAGAAGGATAAGGACCGAAAAGTCTATCGGTTTGACCTTCAGCAGGATTCATTGCTACCTGAGCCATTTTATTCATTGGATCGGGATCAAATACGAGATCTATTAGGCCGGGAGAAGGGTACGGCATTTGCTCCATCTGCAATTGCAACATCACCTGATGGTACGAAGGTTATTATAATCTCCTCCATTTCCAGTGCCATACTGACGTTAGATTTGTCAGGAAAGATCCTTTCGGCAGTAGAACTTAGCAAAGCATTGCACCGACAGCCAGAGGGGCTTACCGTGGATCAACGTGGAGTCATGTACATTGCCAATGAGGGACAGGGAGGCGTTGCGAAAATACATGTTTTTAAACCGATAAAGAAGGGTTAAATTTAGAGCGAACATCAGAGATATGGCGGCATCAGAATTATTGAAAAAATCGCGGAAATTTGCAAAGGACTACGCTGCAGAAAATATACCCAAAGAGTATGTGTTTCATTCTGTCCAACACTTTAGTGAAACAGTAGATGCTATAGGTGAACTCTGTGAGGCATATCAACTTTCGCCGGAGACGATAGAAGAAGCTAAGATTGCTATGTGGTTTCATGATTTGGGATTTAGTAATGGTTGGACAGACCATGAATTCCGATCGGCAGAGATCGCAGGTGAATTCCTCAAAAAGGAAGGAGTTTCGGAAGAGCGCATCGAAAGAGTAAAAGAGTACATTCTTGCCACCAGGGGCTCAGTCGAGCCTAACTCGCTTATTGAAGAGATCGTCAAGGATGCAGATACCTCACATATCGGGACCAAAGCATATTTTACTAAACTTGGACTTTTAAAAAGTGAGTGGGATGCTCACGGACGCAAAGCTTTTACCGACAAGGAATGGCTGAAATTTAATCTTGAATTTCTCCAAAATCATAAGTTTCATACAGCGGTTGCCAAGACGACATATGATGCCAGAAAACATAAGAACATCTTAAAACTTCAGAAGCAATGGAAGGCCCTGCTTGAGTATGAACAAAACCTTTTACCTCAGGAAAAACTGGAACAAGCCCTTACGGTTCCAAAGAAAGCAGAACGGGGTGTAGAGACTATGTTCAGGGTAACTCTTAGAAATCACAATAACTTAAGTCGTATTGCAGATAATAAGGCAAACATCATGCTTTCGATCAATGCCATTATGCTGTCCATCGTGATTTCCAGTTTGACCCCCAAGTTAGATGCCAACCCACGACTCATCGTACCTACGATAATTATCATTATTGTCTGTATGATATCTATAATACTCGCTACGATTTCTACACGACCGAAAATTACCTCAGCGAATTATACAGACGAAAAATTTCTGGAAAAACGATTTAATATTCTGTTTTTTGGAAACTTCTATCAAATTCCTTTAGATAAATTTGAGTGGGGTGTCAATAAATTAATGCATGACGAATCCATGCTCTACAGTTCATTGGCAAAAGATCTATATTATCTAGGCCTGGTACTGGCAAAAAAGTATAAATATCTGTATATCTGCTACAATGTATTTATGGCAGGATTGCTACTTGCTGCTATTTCCTTTATTATTTCTTTTTTACCCAACGGTCCCGTATAGTGGAGATTTGGGTAATAAAGCCATACTTTACAAAAGTATATTTTACAGATTGATTTTTTTCATCCGATCCAGATCTCGGCGCATATCTTTGTCTTTGAGTGACTGTCTCTTGTCATGAATTTTCTTTCCCTGCACGAGAGCTATTTCCACTTTGACAAAACCTCTGTCGGAAAAATAAATCTTATAAGGAATAATAGTGAATCCTTTTTCTTTTGTTTTTTTCTCCAGTCGAGTAAGAGTTCTTTTTTTTAGGAGCAATTTTCTATCACGGCGTGCCTCAAAGTCAAAATCTTTGGCCATTTCATATGGCGCAATATAGAGGCTTTTTAAAAGCAGCTCCCCTTTTTTAAAGAAGCAGTAGGCGTCATTCATATTGGCATTCCCTTCGCGAAGTGATTTTACTTCCGGACCTACCAGTACGA
>JAUILM010000724.1 GCA_030432855.1 Bacteroidia bacterium | reverse complement strand
GCATACTTGCTGATCCCAGAAACCCCGACATGCAGAAGAAATTAAATCTCAAGATTAAATACCGGGAAAGCTTCCGGCCTTTTGGGCCCTCTGTTTTAGAGGAAGATCAGATCCACTATTTTGATCTACCGCGTCCTTCGCCCTACATGTTACTGACGGCTCCGATAGTGGAAGAACGGCAGATGACATTACCGGACGATTATTTTTCGCTACCGCTTGCTGATAGATTGCAGGTGCCAAGAAGTGATATACAATCGGTGACACATGTGGATTTTTCGGCGCGAATACAGGCGGTAAATCCCGAAACAAATACACGATATTGGAGCCTGATTCAGGCTTTTAAGAAAATTACTGACTTTGGTGTCTTAATAAACACTAGCTTTAATATTCGAGGCGAACCAATCGTGTGTACACCATACGATGCCTATCGATGTTTTATGTGTACAGAGATGGATTATCTGGTGGTTGGAGATTTTGTCTATGATAAAAGAGATCAACCAGAATGGGTGGAAAAATGAAGATTGTTAATAAACAAAAGTAATTTTAAGTAGGAAGACGATGGAATTTTTAAAGGATTTATGGCTTTTTATGAAAGAGCGAAAAAAGTACTGGCTGGTGCCCATTATCATCCTGCTTCTTTTGTTGGGCCTTTTAATAGTCTTTGGAGGTAACAGTGTGATTGCCCCATTTATTTACACGCTGTTTTAGTTATTTTTTTTGTGGAACCGATAACGAAGAAAGAAGAAACGACAAAAACCGTCCTCCTGCTTACATTGAGTGGGGTGGTATTTTATTTTATCTATCGCCAGGATTGGATGCTCATCGTGGGCCTCGTCATAGGATTCCTGGGTTTGATTTCAGACACACTGGCATTTTATGTTGATTTATTCTGGAGAAAACTGGGTTGGTTGTTAGGGTTAATTGTACCGAAAGTTATTCTATCAATTGTATTTTTTCTTTTTCTCACACCCCTGGCGATTCTCTCCAGAATATTTGGGCCGAAAGACCCATTACATCTTAAATATACGGGCGACAGTCTCTTCAAAGTCGTCGATAAAAAGTATGAAAAATCGCACTTCGAGAAAATGTGGTGATTCTCTACTTGAGATAAATTGATACCTTTACTTCCACATCCTTAGCTACTACCTTGGTTAGGATGGATGGTTCATCTACTTCAAAATCTTTGAAGACAATAGGAAAGGTACATCGCACTCGCATCAGATCCTCTTTTTCTGAGAAGGTAGCAGGGAAACTCATTGCTTTTGTCACACCATGAATGGTCATGTCACCGCTGATATCTGTAGTAAATGCCTCTTCCAGTGAAGGTATTTTCTGTCCAATTTTCCCTGAGAAGGTTGCATTTGGATATTTCTCAGACTCCAGGTAATCTTCATTAAAGTGATCCTGCATCATCTCGTACTCAAAGTCAAAGGATTCGATAGGGATCACGATTTCGAAATCACCGGTAGCGGTGTCCAGCTGCACATCCATCTCCTCAGAGAATGCTTCAATATCAGACATGATCGACGAGGTATGAAACTCCACTTCGCCGTGATCAAAGGTGAGTACCTGAGCCTCCAGTAATGTGGAGGTTAGGAGGAGGCTAATGACCGTAAGATATTTACTCATTCTTCCTCTTCCTCAGTTTCCAATTTGTAGAGCAGGTGGCCTACCAGGGTGATCTTTTCTGCCAATCGTGGACTTCCCCAATCAAGACCAAACTCCGTACGATCTACGGTGAGATGCGCTTCCAGTCCCATGATGTAGCTATTGCGGGTTTCCTTAAACCCTTTGAGGGTGAATGTTACTTCCTGCTCTTTTTCCACACCATGAATAGTAAGATTCCCCTTCGATACATACGTATCCTCACCCGTTTTCTCAGCGCCACTGGCGACAAAGGTGATTTCAGGATAGTTTTCTACATCCAGAAAGCGATCACTTCGAATGTGATCCGCCAGTCGGTCTGCAATCACATCCACACTACTGGCATCTACGGTAAACGTGAATTCGGCGTCAGAAAGATCTTCTCTTGATTGGGATATAACCGTACCATTGAAGACTTTGAACTCTCCGGTTCGCATGGAGAAATCTTCCCAACCTACCTCAAAACGCACGTTTGAGTGAGCATTATCAATGACCCAATTCTCTTGTGAGAATGAGGTAAGGTAAAAGGCAAAACTGAAAATAACGGCAACTACAAGTTTCATAGAGTATTGACTTAAAAGGTGATCATATAACAAAAACCAGACAAGTATAATGCCGATCGATGATGGAATTGAGATCCAAGGAGTTTTTTAACAGATCTTTAGGAGTAGAGGCGACCATGAAAGTTGTACTTTTTCCCGGATTAGATTAGAAGTAAGGTCAACGCTTTGCTGTTCAACGTAAAATATCCTCGACAAGATTAGAAGTCTTTACATCATTGCTGAGATGTAGTTTCCATTGAGCTTTCTTAAGTAGAGTTTCTCCAACTTTCTCATGAAAGTATATTTGGTACCAGGTCTCATTTTGAAAAGGACAGATCTTTTCAAAGACCTTTTCGGAGTGGACCATTAGTCTTAACATGAAGTCTTCCGATGGCTCCCTATGATTATTTAAAATCTGACTTAGCTTGACCGGTGAAATACTGTTTTCTACAATATTCTTTTCTTTTGGTTGTATTTGGTACCAGTGGTTCACTAGGGAATCGCCTGAAGTAATGAATGGTAACTGGTTTCTCGCAGAGGGCGCAGAGCTCGCGGAGGCTATGTGCTAATTTCTCAGTCTCCTTGAACATGTAGCATTGGAGTGCCCCAAAGTCGTCTTAGCTATTAAACAAAAGGTCACGTTGCAAGGTTTTTCGATATGAGTTTTTAACAAAACGGTCAACGCTATATCGGTATCTACACACCGGATACCGGATACCGGACACCGGGCACCGGATACCGACATGAATTCTTCTTACCCTACACGTAAATGAAATTTCAGGTGAAGTATAATCATGTGCGCAAAATCAACTCAAAATATCCTTCACCACATGACCATGTACATCGGTCAATCGGTATCGTCTGCCTTGGTGCTTGAAGGTCAGTTTTTCATGATCCACACCTAGCAAATGCATCAACGTGGCCTGAAAATCATGGACATGAACGGGATCTTTCACAATGTTGTAGCCAAATTCGTCCGTTTCTCCGAAGCTGAAGCCTGATTTGATACCTGCCCCGGCCATGAAGACTGTGAAGCAGCGTGGATGATGATCCCGGCCATAGTTGGTGGGGGTGAGTTTGCCTTGCGAGTAGTTAGTTCGTCCAAATTCACCTCCCCAGATGACTAGCGTATCATCCAGGAGCCCCCGCCGTTTCAGATCGGTAATCAGGGCCGCGGAAGCCTGATCCGTATCCCGGGCCTGAGAAGAAATTTCCCGTGGTAGATCGGAATGCTGATCCCATCCCAGGTGATAGAGCTGAATAAACTTCACATCA
>JAUILM010000021.1 GCA_030432855.1 Bacteroidia bacterium | reverse complement strand
GTGCTCAATCACCTCGCAAAACACGATAACATCATAGGTGGAATGGGAGAGGGCCCAGGCCTTATGCGTATTGTTGAGATCTTGCTGTATGTGTGTTTCTCCAGATCGGGGAGGTGCCACCGGATTGGGAAAGCCCAGCGAGTCAACAGTAGTATTTGGAAAAAACTTGCGGATCAGGACAGTTTGAAAAGAAGGTCCGACATCTAGTATGCGAGCGGTGCGTTGAGTATCTCTACCTAACAATTGATGTATAGTATCTAGAAGAAATTGATATCGGTACTGATGAAATTCGATGTATTTACGACTCTTCTCTGGTTGTGTTGGAAAGCTCTCCCTGATTTGTTGGATGGTGATAAATGTTTGTGACATGCTTTCCTGGCCGTGAAGTTCTGTTAGTCTGATCAGAAATCAAAGCTACTGAATAACAGTGAGACCCGGGTTAAACATTGGATGGAGTAGATCAGGATGTAATCAGAATTGTACATCCAAACCGAGAACCAATTGCCTAAATCCTCCAGGAAAAATACCCGATGTAGCCCGGTTGAGCCGGGACGCTTTGTAGATACGATTTGTGAGATTCTTGCCATTAAGAAATAGAGTCATCTCCATCCCATGATCAGCTAGAACGTGATATCTGACATACGCATCCATGGTATGATATGAGGGTAATTGACCAATAGCACCATCCGATGATTCTTGTTTAAAATTGTGAAATTCGGTGTACTGCGATCCAACATAGTGTAGCAACCAGCCCGTGGATAGGGAATTATGGGAATAGTCAATCCCAACACTTGTATTTATTCTGGGTGTATAGGGAGCCTCTGCATTTTCAATGCTTTTCTCACCAAAGGTTAGGACACTCTTAGAGATACTGGGAAAGTCTTCTATTTGCAGTTCCTGCTTCTGCAAAAGTATTTCTCCATCATTCGATTTGACAAAAATCTTAAATGCCTCTCGGTTTGCATTTACCTTATGAATGTATTCCTCTTTGGTAGCATTGCTGTGAATTACCTGTGAGAATAAATCCCTGTCTTCTAATTGACCACTGAGTACCCTGGATTTCATCCAACTTGCATTTAAGGATAGATCTAGTCTATGATCTCCACGTCTCAGTAAGGATTTCTGTAGGGAGATTTCCAACCCCTGTACATTTATCTTCGCTAGTGTGGTAAAGACCTCATTTCGACCTCCTGCATAGAAATTTCTGGTTGTATTATGAAAGTAGGTAAATTGACCTGCTAATTGATCTCTTATAAGTTGACCCCTCCAGCCCAGCTCTTTGTTCCAGCTGAGTTCCGGTCTAATGTTAATTGACTGTGTAGCCAGTGGATTAGTTATGATGCCATCCTGTTCGACAAGAAAGCCAAACACTTTTGAAGGGGCGATCATACCCTGATACACACCACTATAAACAATTCCATTTTTCACTTTTTTTTCTATCGAAATACCGGGTAATGCCTGAGTGTATATATTGTATTCTCGCCCTTCTTTTGTGTTTATTAGATTAGGATTGTCCGCTGCTGCAATTAGATCCTGGCGAAACATGTTTATGTGCTCCAGACGGAGAATGGGTGTTATCGTCCATGTTCCAAAATTAAATTGATTTTGCGTGTACACATTAAAAGACAACAGCCGATACCACAAATCTGTGGTGGTGGTACCATTGCGCGACCAGCGACTATTGTCGGCAACTAAAAAGCGATCCTTGAAGGTTTCACGATGTATGTTGAGGCCCGATTCAAATTCGTGTTTTTGCCCCCATGCGGACCAATTATAATTAATTGTTTCCTTAATGCCAGATACCGTATATGCCCAGCGACTATCAGAAGTACTTTCATGACCATCGTTGAGACGACCAACAATTACATAGTCTTCATCATCCGGGTCCTCATTTTTAAGGTATTGATACCGGTCGTGATAAATATCATCTCCGACATAATTTTTTACTGCTGAAGCCTTGATTTTATTTGTGATTTGTCTCCACCAATCTCGCTCGAAATCAGAGCCATATATCTTTGAGGTAATGTTGAGTTGCTTATTTAAATTCAATTTGTGTATGACATCCACACCGTATCGTCGCATCGTAAACTGATCCGCATCCAGAGGATTTTGCTGAGGATCCACCTTAAATGTGAAGGGAGTTTGTGAACTCAGGGATGCTTGATTTTCTTCGGCCTGACCACTTACCTTAAAATAGAGTGATTGATTTTCAGATAATTTTGAGAAAATTTTGGCATTCAGGTTTAATACTTCGACTGATGAATTTTGTGTGAACCCATCAAATCTTTTATAAACGCCCTCCACTAATGCACCTAGATTATTCCATGTGCCACCATAAGATAGTAAACCCGTTGTATAATTTCGCTGACCACCCATTAGTTTCAGTCGTAGCTGGGGTTTTTGAGGAGGTAAGGCCGTAATATAGTTGATAGCACCGTACATATTGTTAGGACCATATCTAAGGAGTTCGGCTCCTTTGTAAACTTCTACGGCAGTTATTCGATCGCTTACAGGATTATAGTAGGCACCAGGAGCAATATAGGGTGCAGGTGCAGCGGCAGTACCATCCTCCAACAGTAGTACTTTTTTAGATCTTCTACCCCAGGATCCCCGTATACTTATGTTGGGACGATTCGATAATCCCATGTCTCCTACGATATTTACACCAGGAATCATCTTTAGTGCTTCCTCTGTACCAAGTGGATTGATTTGTTTTAATTTTTGTGGATTTAATCTAAAATTTGAGCCTTTTACTTCCGATTTATAGGGTAGAGGAGAAGCGCTTACCAGAATTTCACTGAGCGTTGCATTGGATCGGAGAAGATGCACTTTTATTCTGGATGATCCTTTGAAAAGTGGAATTTGAAGATCATCATAACCCAGATACCGAATTCTTAAGATGCAACTATCGAGTAAGGAAATTACTTTGAAATGTCCTTCGATGTCCGAAGTGATTTTAGTACTATCAGGTAGTACTTCTATAAATGCACCTGAGAGAGGTTGGTAATCTTCCTTATCAAGGACTATGCCTTCGATATTGACTTGAGCCATAAGTGCACTTGATGATATGTATATGATAGTCAGGCATAATAGTGCCATTGGAAACAGCCTCATGATGTTTTCTTGTTGATAGTGCAGGATTATCTGTGGAATAGCTTATTTCCCGAAATTGATTATCCTACTGTGATTTGTAGGTGTAAATGTAGAATGGACCAAGTGAAATGTATGCGTCTCTTGTCAAGTAAAAAATGCAATTCATACATTTCATGGTATTTACATACATGATTGACTTGGAATCCGGCATTTCTATAATAAACCAATCGTCTACATCAGCACGCCATTTTTTGCTTCTATACCAGGAGGCAATTTAGTTTCTCCCAGCATTTCTCGCAGGTCAATTTCTATAGTTCGACACAATGATAACATAGGGATATCATTGGCCATACCCTGGAAAGGATTCTCCGAATAGTCGCCCACGATTTCCATTACAATATAGATCCAGCCGATCAGTGTAGCTGTAAGGATGGAGAGCACCACACCCCAATCCCCCAGGTCGATGAGCTCGGGGATCATGCTGAAGGGCAGTAGGAATATGAATATACCTACAAAGTACCGGCTCATATTTGCGTATTGTCGTGGTAATGGAAATTTTTTAATCCGTTCATTTCTACCCTGAAGTGTGTAGAAACTTTTCAACACGTTAGCCATAGTCATGTGACGAAAGTCGTCGATTATTCCTCTTTCTCGCAACTGTGCGAGTTCTCTGGCTTGTTCATTGATGATCTGGGTTGCCGTATTTTTATAGTTAATCATTCGATCGTACTCGGACTCGGGTAGGAAGGTATGGAGCTCTGTACTGGTCACTTCATCATCTACCAGACCTACACCAAATTCTCGCTGATAAAAACGGGCTGTGCGACCTACTGCTCCACCCTGACTGGCATGTTCCCAGGGAGTGGATACCAATAGTTGACTTCGATGGGCATAGAGCCAGCCGATGTGACGATAAATTAATCGTTTCTTGGTTTGGTTGATTTCTTCAGGGCTGGGTTTGTCCCGGGCAAATTGATCTCCCAGAAAGCTGTCCACCATCATCCCCCATGTACGACTGTCGTTTACGATACCTCCCCAGATTTTACGGGCCTCCCACATCCTATCGTATGACTGATTGTTTTTAAACCCGACATAAAAGGCAACTGCTGTACCTATTACGGAAAGTGGAAGCCAGGGTATGCCGACCGTGAGAATTTCTCGGTGGTAAAGAAGTGCTATCAATGACATGTACGCTGTGAGCCAAAGTACATGATGGCCGGTCCAGGTCAATGTCTTCTTGAAATTTAATCCCTTCGTGATGATCATATAACTGGTATTGGTTTCTTGCTAAGGAAAGGAAAAAGAAGACATTCTAATAAGATCTAGAAAAAAAAGGCAATGGAGGATTCCAGTGCCTTTTTTTGCGAATTAATTAAAAACCATTGTTGCACAATAGATCTAACGGTAGTGCGCTACATTCGTTAATGGAAGATAAGTATGATCAAAACGTTCTGCTCTCGTTAGTGTTCGTTGATCAAAAATTCCTGTCTTCCTTACTCCCCGATCATACCATACGCATTCTACTTCATGATCACTCACATATGATCCCTGCAAAAAGCTACGCTTCAGACAATACTTTTGAACGATCATGACCTGGTTGCTTCCCCTGCGTCGCACTCTTTCACCGGGTTTGAATCTTCTGATTGTCATTGTATCAATAGTCTTTATTAATTAAACCAGGAAAAATCAAGCTCACTGATGTCTGTAATCAGGCTTCCAATGTGTTAGGCAGTTTTTCGTCGAGGATACTCTTCCGATAGTTGGAAATATCCGATTTGTAATCTGGAATTGAAAAAATCCCGATTCATTTTTACAGGAATTTCCAGAAAAGGAAGCTTAACCTTTACAAAGTCTGGTGCTGATTCCAATACATCTACATTAATCGATTTACTTTCCATCAAAAAAAATGATTAAATAAATAAAATAGTGGAATAAAATAGGTTAGCCGATTTCTATCCTTCGTGGAGGTAGTGCTCTGGCTTCTTCTTTCTTCGGAATAAGAATCCTCAGAATACCATTGTCGTACGTTGCCTGGATTTTAGATTCATCCACTACAGACTTCGGTAGATGGAAAGACCTGTGAAAAGCCTGATAACTGAATTCATGACGACTGTAACGGGCACCTTCCTGCATTTCTTCATGATGCTGTTTGTCTGATGATATTTTCAATATTTCATTATCAAGTTCGATCTGAAAATCTTCTTTATTCATGCCAGGTGCAGCCATCTCTACTCTGAAATCGTCATTACTCTCAATAATGTTTACAGAGGGTAATGTGGTTCGTGATTTCGAATAATTGCGATCATTCCAGTCAAAGAGATCGCGTGTAAAGAAGTCATCAAAAAAATGCGGTAAGACAGGTAAGAAAGAATTTCTTTTGATCAGTGTCATAATACCAGATTTTAAAAGTTAAACAATAAATTGCGAAACGATTAATAAAATGGTCTATAAAACCGATAGTTTCGATATCACTTACAAATATATTGTGCAATCAAAATTTAGTCAAGATCTGATCTGCCCCTTTAGTAAATTTTAAGAAAAAATTAAGAACTGTAAGAGATTAAGGATTGGTAAAGAGACTTTCATCCGGTCTTTCCTCATCGAATTTCATATCTATGAAATGCCGACTATACCGTACTGCACCCAATGAATCACCTTCCCATCGATAGCCCACCATTGTTGAGGGCATCAAGAGACCTCCGACATCTGTCCATCCTTCATATCCTATGGCGTTGTATTGCTCTGCGCGAGACTCGTCAAAGTAAGTCACAGAGTAGTTAATATACTCGAGTAAGTTGGTGGATGGGTCATACCATAAAATGTACTGATCTTTGGGAGCCACTCCTATGCCTTCATCATAGGTCACTCTTACCCGATTATACATTTTGCCATTCAAAGTGCCCGGTGAAAGAGGTAGGTGGTTTGCTCCCGGATCAGCTGTTACGAAAGGAAGCGCCAGGAAGTAAAAGCGAAGATTATGGTAGAACTTAGGGTCGTCACCTGGGAAACTATCCTTGTGGGGATATATGAAGGTCTCATCTTCAGTAAAACCCACTTTGAATTGACCTGGTTTTTCAATGCGTTCGTTTCTATTTTTGAGGTCGACGGTGTAGAAAGTGGTATCAGAGCCACTTAACTCTGTAAAGGTAAATGTTCCGTATTTGTCCCACTGATCCAGCCCCCCATGGGCCTCCAGTCCTTGCTCGAATAGGTCTGGAAAAGATTTTTCCTCCTTGGGTGGATCAGGTGTTGTCTTACAGCTAATAAATACGGAGACTAGTATAAGGCATAAAAAGTGAGAAATATATTGCTTAACTGTAGATTTCATTTGTTATTTAATTGTAGGATTAGTGTATTATTTACAGTACAACTCAGGGTATCATGGGGATATCCATCAATAGTATAGTACCATTTTCAATCGTTTTTATAGTAAATGAATCAGTTTCCTGCAGTCCAAGGCCATCTCTTTTTGTCAAGGTCTGACTTGCTATTTCAAAAGAGCCCTCAATCACGAAGGCATATATCCCATTCTGCGGGGATTTCACATGATACGTTACTTCATAGCCCGTGTCAAAATTACCCAAATGAAACCAGGCATTTTGATGGACCCAGACGCCTTCATCATCAGGATCAGGAGAGAGGATTTGCTGTAACGTATTGCGACTATCGACACTGTTGAGGGTCATTTGATCATATCGGGGCGTGACATCCATCTTATTGGGGAACATCCAAATCTGCAAAAACTTGACTTCCTGGTCAGCATTCTTATTGTATTCACTGTGTTGTACGCCCGTACCTGCACTCATTACCTGTATGTCACCCTGTCGTATTACAGTGGTATTTCCCATACTGTCCTTATGTTGCAAATCACCTTCCAGTGGAATGGACACAATTTCCATGTTCTCATGTGGATGCGTATTAAAGCCCATGCCTCCAGCTACGATGTCGTCATTTAAAACCCGTAGTACCCCAAAATGCATTCGGTCGGGATTGTGGTAATTGGCAAAACTAAACGTATGATGTGAATTTAACCATCCATGGTGGGCATGGCCACGAGTATTTGCCCGGTGTAATGTTAGTTTCATTTTATCTGTTCAGTAATCAATACATCTAAGAAACTGCACGCTGTAAGGGAATGTTCAAATTGAATGGAAATTGTGTGTGTTGAAATAAAACATCGACACTTTTTTGAGCATTTTTTTGTTGATTAATATTGCGTGTTCCCCATAATAGTAGGGCTCTACCTCGGTTGAGTTGGATTTTATACTATGATTTACCCACAAACCACATTTCCATTTCGTTTTTCCCTTTAACGAATATTTTTCCTCGTGGTTCGAAGGCAAATTGCGGATCGTTTTTTATTAGGTCATAGGTAGATTTTGAAATATTGACTTTGCCGACGCTTCCATTGCTTTCCATTCTGGATGCAGTATTCACCGTATCTCCCCAAACATCATATTGAAATTTCTTCACACCTACAATGCCTGCGACAACCGGGCCTGTATGGATACCTACACGCATTTCAAATCCTTTCTCACCGCGGCCTTTTTTTTCTTGAATGCGATTTGTGATGAATGCCTGCATTTCCAGGGCGGCAAGAATCGTGTTGGTGACAGATTGATCGGATGGCACAGGTAATCCACCTGCCGCCATGTAGGCGTCTCCTATGGTCTTTATTTTCTCTATTTCATACTTTTCGCATATGTAGTCAAATGCCTGGAAGCACTCATTTATTTCTTCCACTAGTTCCTGAGCGGATAATAAAGCAGACTGTGCTGTGTAACCCTTGAAATCAGTAAATAGTATGGAGACTAAATCGAAGTCCCTGGCATCGGCCTTTCCCTTTATTTTTAATTCCTCTGCAATCTCAGCAGGAAGGATATTAAGAAGCAGATTTTCCGAGCGTTGTTTTTCTTTTTCAATAATGGCTTTTGATCGGGTTACATACCGCCATCGACTGAAAAAACCTGCGGAGAGAAGTAGGAAAAAAAAGCCGGAACCCAGGGCCAGATTCCTGTTTTTTTCTTTTTGCCGAATTTCCGCCTGGTGTGCCATCTCGACCTTTAGATCTTTCTCCACTTGAAGCAAACTGTCTTCGAGCACCTGGCGATCAAATTCCATCTGTTGAAGTTTGATGGTACTCGCTTCGGATTGCATACTGTCCTCCATTTCCAACATAAACTCATGATATTGCAAAGCCTCACGGATGTTGCCAGCCTGGCGGTACGTTTGATAGAGACAGTCACAAGCATATTGTTGATTGCCTATATCACCTAATTGTTGTGCGATCTGAAGTGCTTCTTTACAATAAGAAATGGATAATGAATATTTCGCCTGATCACGAAACATATCACCCAGTGTAACCAGCGTCGTGGTCATGCCTTGCATATCATCCACTTCACGACTTAGTGCAAGACTTTTCTGTAAATACTCCAGCGCCTCTTCGTAATTGTCCTGATCCAGTAGAATACCGCCGATTCCTAAAAGTCCTGAGGCGACATCTAGTTTATTATTCTGGCGGTTGTAAATAGCAAGCCCCTTCTGGTAATGTTCAAGGGCCAGGTCATATTCACCCTGGTTATGATAGACCGATCCCATATTGAGAAGCATCGGGGCATTACCATCTTCACGGCCCATACTATCGTTTAGCACTATGGCTTTTTGGTAATACATAAGGGATTTCTCGTACTCACCTTTGCTATTATAAATGCTTCCAAATTCATTGAAGATGGAGCTCATCCCGATGGAGTCCTGGATTTCTTCAAACATCTTCTGACTTCTTTCGTAGTATGAGATCGCCCGTACAAGGTCCTCATTATCGTGGTAGATATATCCTGTGCGCAGTAGAATTGTGGCGGCACCTAACTCGTACCCAATTTCTTCTGCTCTGGCCAGCCCCAATCGATAGGTCTCAAGAGCCTCTGGGTATTGACCCGTACGAAAATGTAAGTACCCTTTTAAAGCAAAGGCATCTACCATTCGCTGTGACAACTGAGTACGATTAGTAAATGCAATAAGTGAATCGGCAAGCAGGATGGCAGTGTCCGGATATGTGAAATAGTAGCCGTCATAAATCAAATCAAACAGGGCATCAGCGCGGGAAGAATCCTCGTGATTCGTACTGTGCCAGATCTGACGTAGCGAATCCATACTGGATTGTCCCGATACATATATGTAGGGGAGCAGGAAAAACAACAGTACCTGTATACTTTTCATGCTCAGGTAAGTATTAGCTTTCTCTAAATATACGGATTCTCAAGAGTTACCTCTTGGGCTTTTCTTACGTAAAGTTGAAGACCAAAGGAAAAATAAAGACTACGATCAAGGTCCACCCCCAATATACAGGAAGATAGATTGCAATGTTCTTCTCCACTGCATCCAACATATCACCATGCTGAATAGATCGAAATAATTGATAGGATACCATCATAAGATTCGTAAGCACAAGCACATTTGCACCCAGTACTGCCAGTCGATTGGGCGTGATCCCCCATTCAGAAATTCTGAAAATAATAGCCGATAGTGCAATCCCATTTAGCAAAATTGTCACCAGCGATAAGGTGAATAGTAGCCACATATTAATCTTGTCCGCTCTCTGAGTGGTCTCTGCACATGCAAATAAAATAATGGCCATGACACCGATCAGAAGTATATTGAATATCAGGAGAAACTCCCGGTCATTATAGGGATCCTTGCCAGTAAGAATGATAGCTCCGAGGTAGATGAGTAGCATACATAATACCAAAGGAGTGAAGACTTTGGCCACAATGGGAGAAATGTTTTTCACTAGATGAGGATTGGATTTGATCAGGTAGGTACTGAAAACGGGTACGGAGGCTAATCCTGCAAACGCAATATATTCAATATAGGACTCCAGAGAAATATTGATGAGCTCAAACAGTCCTACTGTTATGGCCGTAAATAGTCCTCCTGCCAATAGTAGAATGGTACTCATTACTAATAAATCGCCATTGTATTTCAGAAAATCTACGCGTAGACTGTATTTCGAAAATTGATCGCCGGTGAACGCGTAGCCGGGGAGAGCCCATATAAAGAGTGGCATATGAATACACGCCAATAGGATTGTATCACTTTGTTTATCACCAGGTAATATGTTTATATAAATGATACTAAGCACCAATAGCACAATTAGGATCATTGTGTGTTTGAGCGGAACACTTTCTTTCCAAGTGAAATAAATGGCAAGCATCGGAAGGAAAAGGAAACCGATATTTCGGAGATAGAAAGATTCTTCATCAATGCCGGTGAAGAGTGGAATGTTGGCTGCCAAAGCAGCAAGTATGGAGAGAATAATTATGATTGATGTTTCCAATCTTGTACCCCATTGGATCACGGATCGCTCATGATGCAGGCGTTGATGCCAATATTGCGCCAGAAGCTTATTTTGTATTTCCGGATACAGACTCTCAAAGGCCTGTTTAAATTTTACCTTATTCTCCCGGTACAGTGTTTCCAGCTGTAAGGGATTGTCCAGACTATTCTTAATTTGTGTCACCATAATATAGAATTAAAGTACTTTGAAATACAAAGTGAATGAATAAAAAAAAAGGTGTTTACTTTTGTGATTGAATAAGCTTTTCCAGGGCTTCTATATGTTTTTCAAATGCTTTTTTCCCCTCTTTTGTGATAAAATATTTGGTGTTCGGTTTTCTTCCTATGAAGGATTTTTCAACCCGAATGAAGTTTTCTTTTTCAAGTGCTTTTAAGTGACTCGCCAGGTTTCCATCTGTCACCTTCAGGTATTCTTTCAGCGCATTAAAGTCCAGGGATTCCTGTATGGTCAAAACTGACATGATACCAAGCCTCACCCGGTTTTCAAAGGCCTTATGTAATCCACTCAGCAAGGATCTCACCGTTCGTATTTAAGATGTATGTATATTCCATACACCATGTTCATCAGGCCAAAACCAACAGCCCAGATCAACACGCTGTAGGGTATGAAAATCAATGCAAGTATACCCAGTGCAGATTGACAAATACCTAACATTTGCACCTCACGGAAAGTAAAATGGCCGGCATTAAATAGCGCCATACCATAAGAGACGAGACTGACCGGGATCAGGAAAGCAGCAAGTTCGTAAGAAAGGAGTACCAGTATTATCAGCCCTCCCGTCAGAAGGGGAACCGCCATGGCGATTAACATCCTTCGGGAAGTGCTATTCCAGGCGCTTTCGCCCTTTTTCTGAGCTCGCTGTCTGGACAGAAGCATAGCCGTGCCAATAGATACAATCAATATGATCGAGCCGAGCAATATAAGTTTACCAGTGTCTGGCGCCTCATACAGAATATCAGAAGGACGAAAATTAAAGAGCATGTAGGCCATGTAAGCACCAAGCAACGCATAGATTCCTGCCATGATGCCGGCCCAACCGGACAAGGACAGAAATTTTGAAGATCGTTGCATCATCATGCGGATTTCCGCCAGATCCTCCAGATAGTCCCTTTCTTTCATTTAAAAGTACTTTGAAATACAAAGTTGATGAAAATTTTCTGTTTTTACAAGCTTTACCCACATGCTATTTGCATATTCTGGGGTGAGATGTGAGTTCTTTGACCCACTGATGTAATTAGATAGAAGAAGTATCCAGGGGTATTTCAATCTGGAAGTGAGTACCTTTTTGGCGAGTTGATTCCATCTGAATTCTCCCATTAAGGTAATCGACACGGGACCGAATATTCTTCAACCCAATCCCTTCGGAATCGTAGTCGGACGTGAAACCTGTTCCATTATCACTGACAGAAATCACGAGCAGATCTTCCTCTCTGGATACCTTAAGGTCAACTTCCGTAGCATTGGCATGTTTGGAGATATTCGTGATAATCTCCTGGATAATACGGAATATGGTGTCTTCCTGATGATCCTGAAGATAGTAGTCCACACCTTCCATGTGCAAAGACAGATCCCAGTTATTGTTTTCTGCGTAGTCGTGGGCCAGATCCTTCAGCGCTTCAATAAGGCCTACTTCAAGTAAGGATTGTGGCATCATATTATGAGAAATTCGTCTTACTTCATCACAGGCTTCATCGATCAGATTTTCTGTTCTTGAAATCCTCTGGTCATTCCTGTTCGTTCCTCTGAATAATGCTTGATAGTGCAATTTGACACTGGCCAGTAAACTACCTAAACTATCATGAAGATCTGTGGCAATCCGTCTCCGTTCTGCTTCTTGTCCTGTCAGCATGGCATCTAAGGAAACTATGCGTTTTTCCTGCTGCAGTTTTTCAATTTCTTGTTCGTGAAGAATGTCCTGCTGTTGGGCTATCTTTCTTTGATCTTCAATCATCTTATTAAAGACAAAATATAAACTTACTCCCAGTAGGACCAGAATAATGGCACTGGTAAGCAATACATTTCGCTGCCGGGTTTTTCGTTCAATTTCAATTTGTTGTGTCAAGATCTCTTTATCCTTTTCAGCCACCCGGTAGGCTGTTTCCAGACGATTTAATTCATTTGTTTTTTCGGTATTGAAAATGGAGTCTTTACGTGTAGAAAAAAGTACTAGGTATTTGTAGGCACTATCCCTTTGATTGATTTTATTATAGTTCTCTTGAAGTTTGTTGTAGATCTGAAGCAATTCTTCCTTATCACCTATTTCATGGGACTTTGCCTTTGCGTTTTTAAATGAATTGATGGCTGCCCGATAATCTTGATTTTCTTCATTAATGGTCCCTTCAAGAGAAAGCGATCTAATGACTCCATTTTGATCACCAGTACTATTGGCTATTTTAAGAGCTCGTTGATTAAGTAATCGTGCACTGTCTATATTATTTTCGATAATATACAGGTCGGTGAGGTTATGTAATTCATCAACAAGTAATCCTGTCTGATTTATATCTTCTGCGATGTGTATACTATGAATAAATCGGTTTTTTGCTTCCTGCAGATTTCCCTGGTTCTTATGAATAATACCGATATTGGCAGAGATACTTGCTATCGTGTATTGCTCCTTTAGTTGTTCGGCAATGTCAAGCGCCTGTCCGTAGTACTCCAGCGCCTTGTCAAATTCCTTTAATCGCTCATAATTGATACCGATGTTATTGCAGGCAGTGAGACGGTTTCTCTCCTGACCAAATTCATCCACCAGGTTAAGAATTTGGATATTTGTTTCTATACCTTTTTGATACTGACCCCGATAGTATTCCACGATACCACGGAGATTGAGAGCCTTAATTCTTGCATATCCGAGCTCATGCTCATCGGCCAGATCCAGTGATTTTTCAATATAATGGACTGCTTTTTCATAGTCTCCTACAATAGTGCAATTGCCACCCAGTATAGAGAGCCCTCGTTCCCATCCCCAGACGTACGATAGGTCTTTGCTCTGTTGTAGTGCAGCGTTTGCAATGCTGTCGGACCGGTCCATGTCCTGGTACCTAATCATCTCAGAAACCGTGATCATGAGTTTGATCCTTTGAGTGTCAGTTTCTGCCATACCTGCCAGCTGCCAAAGGCTATCTGCTTTGTTCTGGCTAAAGGCCAAACCTGTAAACAACAAGCAATATGTGAAGAATTGAAATTTCAGGATCGTGCGCTTTATTTAAAGTAATAAAAAGCGAATGAATTATTAGTTTTCTCGACTTCTAATGTTTTTCAATTCTTGACGCAACTCCTGTACGGCCATCCACAGTACCATGATCACCTCATTGGTGTTAATTTCCCTGTCACTACCGCGACCGAGTATTGTATGAAAATCTTCCGCAATGAGACCTATCTTATTTGTTCTGTCATCTTCCTCTCCGGAGAAAACCTCCGGTCTCCAATCATAGTTTTGCACCTGCACGTTTGCCATTTTTTCCAGAATGTTATCTACACGTACACGTTGAATATTTTCCTTTAGACTACGGGACGAGCTCACAGTAAAGGTTGCGTCCCCTGCATTGAGATGAGAGTACGTACTGTTTCTGGTGACATCAAAATCAGCATCTGGCGTCGGATCGCCAATGCCCACATCTCCGGATTGTGCATTGATGCTAATCTTCGACTGAGATGAAAATGGCTGTGACAGATCTTTGATTTGAAGACTCTGAGAACTGGTTTCAATACCCCAGTCCCGGTCACCCTGAACAGCATCTGTTACACTCATGTGAAATTTAGTCAGGCTTGCATCCTGAATATGAAGTCGGGCATCTGGATCATCAATCCCAATGCCGAGATCGCCTGCTTCATCCAGCGTCATACCGATCGTGTTATTTGCGCCAAACTTGAGATTGTTCTTGTCCCGATGCATTATGAGTGCATCTCCATTGTCTTCAATGCCCATCTCAATGCCCTGTGTGGTGTTTCCATTCGTTGCCTTGTAAAAAGACTGGTTAGACCCAGAGGAGTGTAGATGCAATTTTTCACCCGGGGATGCTGTTCCGATACCGACGAGTCCCTGACCAGAAATGGTCATACGTTCATTATCATTGGTGCCGAATTGTAGCCGTAGGTTTTCTTTTTGCATTATGAAAGCATTTCCCGTGCTACTGATACCGAGGTTCAACCCATCCGATAAGTTGCTGCCTGTGCTGGCATTTGTTATCTTGAGGTAATTGGACGTCGATGTTCCCTGATGCGAATGCATGTTGGTTTGAGGAGCGTCAGTCCCCACACCGACACGACCCCGAAATACCCCGGCCGCCGAAGACCCTTGAACATCGATACCATACATGCCAGCGGATTCTACTTTAAGTCCTGTTTCTGTTGCTTCCTCGATGATAATTCCATCGGTTACCTGTGCATAGTTTAGAGTGATAATTGAAAAAATTGCTGTAAGGGTTAAAAGTATTTTCATGATTTTAGAGTTTTCCATAAAATTCATAGGAATACTAAGAAAAACCATCACCCAAATCAGGGGTTTTAGGGAATCACTGAATTAAGTATGTGGAATGAAATATCTGCAGGAAATAGCTCTTAGGCGTGATTTTTCAGCATGCACAGGACCAGTCTCTCTTCTTTTTTCAGGTAATTCCCTTTTCGAAGCAGAAGATCTGCCTGGTCAGCAAAGAAGCGGGCAGTCTGTCCCTTTAAGTAGAGATCAATAATTCTGGGGTCGATGTAGGACGAGCGCGCGACGGCGGGTGTATTACCCAGCATTTCGGCCACGATATTAATCGCCTCCTTCAGGTTTTGATCCATTTGCTCCTGATCTTTCTTGTCCACAGCATCAAACTCGTCCAGGACGATGGCTGCCACCAGCGTTCCCGCCCAGGTACGAAAATCCTTCGCCGAAAAATCCTCGCCCATCACTTCCTGGATGTAGGCATTCAGGTCGGAGCTTTCAACTAATTGCTTTTGACCCTCCTGGTCTATGTACTTAAATACCCGATATCCGGGCATTTCCTCGAGCTCACGTAGGATGCCCGCGATACGATCGTCATATATCTCTTTAGTCTGCTCGATTCCACTCTTGCCGATATAGTTGAAGGTAATTGAGCTCTCATCAATTTCCAGATGCTTGCTGCGAATGGTCGTCAACCCATAGGTACCATTTCTTCTGGTGTACTGTGTGTTTCCGGGTCGGAAGAATGCCTGATCCATAAGTCGTACCATCGTGGCGCAGACTTTTTTCTTAGACATTTTATTGGCACGCATATGTTGACCTGTTACCCTTCTCATGGTTTCCAGTTGTTCCGCAAATCGAACAATTCGATTAAATTTTCGAGTCTCCTGCTTTTTTCGGAAGGTGGGATTATAAATGTATTGCTTTCTCCCTTTATCATCGCGACCAGTAGCAAGCATCTTGGCATTCCTGGACTCACTGATCTGTACGTCAGACCAGGCAGGTGGAATAACCAAAGAATGAAACCATGCTCTCAGTTTCTGATCCCTTATAGTATGACCATCCTCTGACTGGTATGTAAATCCCCGACCACATTTCTTGCGATAATACATAGGTCACCTTTGGTTTAATATTTCTATAATTACTGTTTTATTCTTATTCATGTAAGAATTGATTAATCTAAAATTGCATGGGCTCTGCTTTTCAGATCTGCAAGGTCATTTTCTTCCTTAATTGTATTTTCTCCTAATCGAAAAACCATTTCAGCTTGCTTTTTTACAGCATTTTTCTGATCAATTGTTTCTGTGAAATTAAATATAGTAGTAAGAGCCTCCATCAATCTGATAATGACTGAGGGAATTCCGGCTGCATATTGTCTGATTTTGTTAAATGAAGTCTCTAGTGCTCCTTTAAAATCCAAAGGAACCATTATAATTCGCAGATGGTCCTCTTTGTCAAATTGGTATTTTGAAGGGAATTCTATCTTAGCTATTTGACACATGGTCGCTTTCAAGTTGTCAATGCAGGTGATGGCAGTGTAGGGGTCATTGATGCCGGGTGAAAGCGCTCGTACCGCTATTTCAACCATTTGGTGCAGGGAGTACTCAAGATCCTGCTGTGCCGTTTTTGAATTGCCAAAGACGAGATGATTCTGAATCTTATCTTGCTCTTCAGTATCCCATTTTGTCTCTGTGTGCAGCCAACCCAGTTGAAGTCCCCGCACCAGGTGTGCTCCCGGCCGAAACTGTAACTCTAGCAATGCTTTTCCCTGCTGTAGGGATTCAGTCAGGGACTCCTTATCAATATATTGTAAGTATCCGTTTGCCGGAGAGTAAATCGCTTCTCGATATTTGAATTGTTTCAGTACTCCATCTGCATTGATTATTTTATTCTTTATTGAGCCATTATCATCTGAAAATTTTTCGATTCTTTTGGAAATGAAATCAGAGATGTCTGCAATTACATGGTCAGCCTGAATACTGGTGGCGATTTGATGGATAAAGACAATCAATAAAATAATGTTTGCTATCGCTGCCAGGATGGCAACTAGTATTGAGATCGAGGGAATAAAGGCAAAGTCTTCACTGTCCCGAATACTATTGAGGATTAACAGGCAATAGAGATAAGTCGAGATATAGGATCCCAATACCACCTGATTTAATCTGACATACATGAAGTTTCTGATCAACCGCGAGCCAAATTGTGAAGAAGCCAGGGTGAGTGCCACCAATGTTACAGAGAAAACCGTCCCTGCTACACCAATCATAGCGCCTGAAATGGTAGTCAATATACTTCGGGCAGAGTCCGAACTTTTCACCAGAAAAAATCTCGCGATTCCATCCTGCGATACATCAATCATTCCATCCAGCGAGACCAGGACCATGGATAGTAATATAGATAGGCCAATGATGATGACGGGTATAAACCAGAAGGTGGCCTTGAGTTTACTCCATTTAAATAGAATTTTATTCATATCCTATCTCGTAGCTTTTGGTCCTGCCCCCTAAATCCTCCTGGTCTTTGGTCACTGTTCCTCTCAGCTATCTTATCAATTGAGGAGGATAGGTAAGCAGGCTTGCCTTAAGGTAACTTGTGGAATAGGTCAGGTGTTCGTTGAGTGAATTGGTAAAGTTCTCTGGTTATTCACTGGTCGTCCCGGGCCATCGCCAGGCATACCAAACGATAGATGCGGTGAGCATACTTTCCAGAAATGCCAAAAGTACATAGAAGCCGTACCAGGGACTGATCGAACTGAAACCAATGAATAGCATCAAGGCGGTATAAAGTGACCCCAGTACAATGTTTAGCCAGCGACTTAAAAATGCGGGAAGAATGGAAGATAATGCTATCATGAAAGCGGGTATGGCAAGTACAATCGACGCCATCAACAATTTGGAGGGATCATCCAGTATATTATTACCATTGAGCAGGTCTTCTACTTTTCCTGGCACATACAGTTCAAAATAGTCGCCATAAACGTAGCAAAACATGACGGAAGTCCAGAGAAGGGAAAGTTTGATACGAACGTTGATTCGGTATTCTTCTAACATAAGGATTTCTGTCTTTACTTGACCTGATCATGCATTCAGACGGATCAGAAGCATCTAAGTTACATATGGCAGTGTTGATGGATAAAAAGATAGTGCTACTCCAGCAGTGCTTTTTCCACCACCCCCATTACCTCCAGGGTTTCCTGTAGAAGTAAGGTGAGTCGATTTATTACTTCTTCCTTCCAGTTTTGATTAGCCTTTATGAGGTTGAATAGCTTATCATGTGAGAGGATTTCCTTGTAATGCGAAGAAATATCACCTCTCGGCAGATCAGAAAAAACACTCTGAAATACATCTGCTTTATTGATACTACCCGTATTGATCCACTGTGTCACACCTGTATATTCTTTGTCGTACAGGTTGATAATCTGTAATTTTAATTCGTTGGAATGAAGAATGTCAAAGCCCGTGGACTTAAGTGATTCGAATCCCGATGTCACCAGCACCAGCTGATAAGTATACTGAATGGTGGGCAATAGAATGGCGAACGAATCGGTAAAGGTCAAGCCATTTTCAAAGTGATTAATCAACAATTCCAGATTATTTATGACCTTCTGATTCTTGTTTAATTCTTCCCGAAGTGTGGCAGCATTTGATGCCAGATCTTTGTGGAGATCCTGCAGCAGGACTATTTCCTTTTGCTGCATTTTCCTGTATTCATTCCAGTTATTTATTTGTAGTGCAATCAGAATGCCTACGACTACGAGTACGATTTCTCCCAATGCATACATCAGATATCGCTTGAGGTTTCCTTCCTCAATCAGTCTTTGTCGGATCTTTTGTAAGACTCTTAGCATATGACCAACATAAACTCTTTTCTTTAATATCAGTATGATCTAATACATGGAAGTTAGGAATTGACTTCCATTGTTGCAAAAAGTACTCCAGGAAGATCCAATGATCGAAAGTGAGAGTACTTTCATTATACTGGGATGATCGGTGCATTAATTAGAGCAAATCGAAAGCTGAGTCACTACGCCGAACTATGTAGTGTGATCAGCTTTGATAGGTGCAGAATATGGGTTCAAAGGTAGCTATCGAACTCCTGTAGGATGATACAGTTAATCTCCTCATTGTTTTCGGCAGATGATTTTCCAAAAAGTCTGCACAGGTTGCCCGGGATTGGCATTTTTAGGCTCCTGGATCTCCATAAATTCCTGCAAACCAAAGTCTCCAAATTCCTTTTCTATAGACTGATGATTGTAGAAAAACAGGTTTACACCATGCTTGGACTGAAATTG
>JAUILM010000020.1 GCA_030432855.1 Bacteroidia bacterium | reverse complement strand
AAGCACGCTGTAGTTAGCTACTGTGGAGATGAAGCATTTGATTACGATCAGAGCTGGGCTGGTAAAGGCCAGTGGTTGTTCTCAATCAATGATGTAGAATACGGAGAAAGAGGATATGAAATAGATGGTAGTGAAGCTCCGAGTTTAAATCCTAAAACTGTCCCAGTATTCAGCAATGTTACGCAGATTGGTACAGGATCCACTTCCGGAACACCTAATAATGATGCTTTCAGAATGAAGTCAGATGGTTCAGGGCACTTCCACAATTCCATCTGGACTGAATTTAGTGGTAGTTCTGTACGTATTGATGATCAGGAAACATATGATCGATTTGCTGCAGGAGACATCGTTTTTAATAACAATGTATGGTATAACTTCGGAGATGGAGGAAATGATGTAGACTCTATAGTGGATATTCGGGAGGGAGATGTTTCAGCATTTATAGCCCACTTAACAGATAATGGAAATCAATTAACGGACCCATTTCTGCGAGGTATTTCGCGTGAAGCCGATGGTGGCCTGGATCCACGACCTGCGATTGGAGCTCCCATTCTTACACAGGGTGTTGCCGTGGAAGATGATTTCTTTACTGAGGTAGCTTATATTGGAGCTTTTGGTGCTGAAAACTGGGCTGCTGGATGGACGGCACTTAGTGAGTATGGTATTTTTGGTGATCTGGACGTTACCGTTCCCTCTCAGGAAATTGTAATCACTGATGCTGATCTGGTAGGAGGAGAAACCTATAACTGGACAGCAAATAATACATATATACTGGATGGTTATGTATTCCTGGAAGATGGCGGTGTGCTGAACATTGCACCGGGTACTGTCATCAAAGGTATGTCAATGCCTTCTACCACAGATGCCGCTTCTGCTTTGATCATTTCCAGAGGTGCGCAAATCAACGCAATCGGAACAGCAGAACAGCCTATCATTTTTACAACAACTTTGGACGATGTTACAGTGGTAGATGATGTATTACCCAGCGATAATAGTCTCTGGGGCGGATTAGTGATACTAGGTAGAGCTCCCGGAGGATTTCTCAATGAAGCTACTGAGTTCAATATAGAGGGAATACCAACCGAGGCGTACGGTGATAAAGCATTGTATGGTGGAGATGATCCAATGGACAACTCTGGTGTATTGAAGTATGTATCGATCCGACATGGTGGTAACGAGATCGCTCCGGATAATGAAATCAATGGTCTTACATTAGGATCTGTTGGAGCCGGTACAGAAATCGATTACATTGAAGTATTTGCCAATAAAGATGACGGTATCGAATTCTTTGGTGGAACCGTTAATATTAAGCACGCGGTTGTGGGATTCTGCGGTGATGAAGCTTACGACTATGATCAAAGCTGGGCTGGTAAGGGTCAGTGGTTGTTCTCCATCAATGATGTAGGCTATGGCGAGAGAGGATATGAGATCGATGGAAGTGAAGCTCCAAGTCTGAATCCCAAGACGGTTCCTGTATTCAGCAATGTAACTCAAATTGGTACTGGATCGACTTCCGGAACTCCTAATAACGATGGATTCCGAATGAAATCGGATGGATCCGGTCAATTCTACAATTCGATCTGGACCGAGTTCAGTGGTAGCGCAGTACGTATAGATGATCAGGAAACTTATGATCGGTTTGCAGCTGGTGATATTGCTTTTGTAAATAATGTTTGGTATAACTTCGGAAGTGGAGGAAATGATCTTGAGGCAATCATGGATATCCGTGCCGGTGATGCTGCAGCCTTTGTACAGCACGTTGCTGATAATGATAACTTGTTGACAGACCCATACCTGCGAGGTATTTCAAGAAATCAGGACGGTGGTCTCGATCCTCGTCCTGCGATCGGAGCACCCGTTCTTTCTATGGCTACTGATGTGAATGATGATTTCTTTACTGATGTTTCCTATGTAGGAGCTTTTGGAGAGACGAACTGGGCTGCCGGATGGACCGCTATGAGCGAATATGGCATCTTCGGTGATCTGGATGTAACAGCACCAGGTACGGACTTTGTCATTAAAGATGAAGATCTGGTGGGTGGTGAAACGTATAATTGGACTGCCAATAATACGTATACGCTTGATGGCTATGTATTTTTGGAAGAAGGTGGTGTCCTAAACATTGCCCCTGGCACAGTAGTGAAGGCCTTGTCAATGCCATCCACTACCGATGCAGCTTCTGCACTTATCATTTCGAGAGGTGCACAGATTTATGCTGAAGGGACTGCAGAGAGTCCTATTATTTTCACTTCCTCATTAGATGATCTTTCGACCACAGATGATGTACTACCTAGTGACAACAGCCTTTGGGGTGGATTAGTGATCCTGGGTAGAGCACCAGGAGGATTCCTAAATGAAGCTACTGAATTCAATATCGAAGGGATTCCCACTGAGGCATACGGAGATAAAGCTCTGTATGGAGGAGATGATCCCATGGATAATTCTGGGGTGTTGAAATACATATCAATTCGACATGGGGGTAACGAGATTGCTCCGGATAACGAAATCAATGGTCTAACCCTTGGATCTGTAGGGGCAGGCACCGAAATTGATTATGTAGAAGTATTTGCCAATAAAGATGACGGAATCGAGTTATTTGGTGGCACTGTAAATATCAAGCACGCAGTAGTCGGTTTCTGCGGCGATGAAGCGTACGATTATGATCAGAGCTGGGCAGGAAAAGGACAGTTCTTGTTTTCAATCAATGACGTGGGATACGGTGAAAGAGGATATGAAATCGATGGTAGTGAAGCACCGAGTCTTAATCCCAAAACAGTTCCAGTTTTCAGCAATGTAACACAGATTGGTACTGGGGCTGATTCCGGAACGCCTAATAATGATGCATTCCGGATGAAGTCTGATGGTTCCGGACAGTTTCATAATTCCATCTGGACGGAATTTAGTGGAAGCGCAGTACGAATTGATGATCAGGAAACCTATGATCGTTTTGTCGCTGGTGATATATCTTTCACCAACAACATTTGGTTCAACTTTGGAGATGGCGGAAATGATTTAGATTCAATCATGGATATTAGAGAAGGTGATGTAGCAGCCTTTATCCAGCACATTGCAGACAATAATAATCAGTTGATTGATCCCCAGTTGAGAGGCATTTCCAGGTTAACGGATGGTGGATTAGATCCGAGACCAGCGATTGGAGCTCCCATCCTAAACATGGGTACTTCCGTTGGAGACGATTTCTTCGAAGACGTACCCTTTATCGGAGCTTTTGGCGAAGATAACTGGGCGTATGGCTGGACAGCTCTTACTGAATACGGAATTTTTGGTGATCTGCAGACAACTAAAGTGGATTATCAAACAGCAGATAATGGTCTGTCAATCCGCGTAAAGAATCCAGTGGTACAAGAAGGCACACTATTCCTTGATCTCCCTGAGTCAACCGTGGTAAAAATGTATGTTTTCGATCTTACGGGTCGCATGGTGGTGTCTCGAGATTTTGGATTTGTTGGACAGGGTTCTCAAGTCCTTACTTTTGGAGTTGATCAGCTTGAGACTGGCATGTATGTGATCATTGCAGATACCGGTCTGGGCGCAGTAAGTAGCAAACTCAGTGTGATTAACTAGATGTAATCTTTGAGCCAGCAGGGCTTAATGATTATTTAATATAGATGTAACAGAGGCTTGCCATTGATCGTGGCAGGCTTCTGTATTTTTGTGCCAATAAATAATGCACAATGAAACGATTTTACCTGGTTTTCTTCATGCTTTTACCCTTAGCCATGTCGGCGCAGGATGGCAGTGTTGCTGGGACTATTCTGGATGAGGAGAGTGGAGAAACACTAATAGGTGCCAATGTTGTAATAGAGGGTACCGCTGTAGGTACATCTACTGATTTTGATGGTAAATATCAATTTAGCGCAGCACCTGGTACATATACACTGGTCGTTAGTTATATCGGATATGCAGATAAGAAGGTAGAAGGTGTTGAAATTAAGCCTAATGAAGTTACCTACCTGGATGTGGGTATGGGGTCGGACGCCGTGGAGCTGGATCTGGAGGTCGTAGTTCAGGCTAAAGTCATTGAACGATCAGAAAACGCTGTGCTATTGTTGCAGCGTAAATCTGACAAAATCATGGATGGAATATCTTCTCAGGAAATGAGTAAATATTCTTTGTCCTCTGCAGCTAGCGCTATGAAAAAGATCTCCGGTGCTACTGTATCAGAAGGAAAGTATATCTATATAAGGGGATTGGGAGATCGATATTCCAGTGCACAATTAAATGGTCTTCCCTTGCCAAGTACCAATCCGTATCGAAATACACCGCAGCTTGATCTGATCCCGGCGAATCTTCTGGATAATCTGATCACGTCAAAATCATTTAGTCCAGACCTTCCCGGCAACTTCACGGGAGGTAATGTAGATATAAGGACCAAAACACTGCCTGAGCAATTCTTCCTGACTATTTCTGCAAAAGCTGAATATAATACACAGAATAATTTGATTGACAATTTCCTTTCCTATCGTGGTGGAGCCAACGATTACTGGGGATATGATGATGGCACTCGCAAATTGCCGGCGATTCTCTCACAACCAGAGTACAAGGAAATCTTAAATTCGGATGCTGAATTTCTGGGAAGAAGAGACGCTTCTATCGCAAATCGGGTGGATGAGGCGGTTCGATCTATGGACCTCGAATTTGTACCACAACCTAAAAGCACTCCAGTTGATCATAGTTTCAATGTGTCTTTGGGTAATCAGCTCCAACTTGGAAACATGCCCCTAGGATATATTCTATCCACTTCTTTCAAAAAACAGTATCGACACCTTGATCAGTTTTTGGTCAGAAACTGGGACCTGTTTAACATCAATTCCGGAACCTTGCGAAATAAAGGGGATTATGAAGAAACAAATAGTAGTGAGACTGGAATCGTAAATGGAATGCTTGGACTGTCTCTCAAGATCAATAATCGAAATAGTATTGATTTCACAGCATTATACAACCACTCAGGCAATAAGGTAGGAAGATACCTGTATGGTGAGAGACCGGAACAAATCATCGATGAGGAGCGACTGGAAGGACGGGGTTTGACATTTGAGGAGCGCGAAATGCAAAACTTCCAGCTCGGAGGTACACATGTTTTCGAAGGCCTGAATAATGCAAAGCTGGAGTGGAAAGGTGGACTTACCAACTCCTCAATGGATCAGCCTGCAGGTCGATATTTTTCCGGGGTATACAATACCGAGGATGACTTCCACTATATTCCCATTGCATCGGTTCAGGTTCCAGCATTTTATTATAGAAACCTGGAAGATGAACAGAAGGATTTTAAATTGGATTTTGAACTTCCTCTGGGAGAGAAACACAAAATAAAAGTGGGAGGTTTGTACTCAACCAAGGATAGGACTTTTGACGAAAAGTTGTTCCAGATATTTACATCGAATTTTGCCGAGCGGTATAATGGAAACCCTAATCAATACCTGGGTCCTGATAACATAGGTATCGTAGGACGCAATGAAACAAATACTCGATTTGAGATCGGCAACTATCTGGTGGATTTTACCGCTCCTTCAAATTCTTACACAGGGAGTAATACAGTGACTGCAGCTTATGGTATGTGGAGATCACAACTTACCAGCAAGTTGAAATTGATTGCTGGCGCACGATATGAGAAAACTGATATAGAGGTGATTGGTGGTGATGATACAAAGTCGGATGAAGATCGAATTGGTTCTATTGACGAAGGTGATATTCTACCAGTTGTAAATTTTGTATATGCGACAGGCGAAAATTCAAATATTCGGGCTGCATACTCTAAGACGTTGGCAAGACCGAATATGCGTGAGATGGCTCCTTTCATCTCATTCGATCCACTGACCGCTTCTTTCATTATCGGGAATCCACTACTTAAAAGGACAACCATTGGCAATTATGATTTGAGATGGGAGACATTTATGAATCCCGGTGAAGTCTTGGCTGTGAGTGCATACTTTAAGGACTTTACCGATCCAATTAGTAGCCGCTATCTGCCTTCTTCTAATACTGAGATTAAGTATATCAATGTTAGTTCAGCACAGGTTTATGGCGTCGAGTTTGAGTTTAGAAAGTCGTTGGGCTTTATCAGTCCCAAGCTGGAAAAACTGAAATTCAATGGTAATTTCTCTCTGATCGAATCAGATGTGGATGTGGTAAAGACTTCGCCATATGAGCCAGATACTCGACCATTTGAAGGACAGGCACCTTTCATTGCCAATGCAGCCCTGTTGTATAGTGACCTTGACAGAAGTTTTGACGCAACACTTTCCTTAAACTGGGTTGGTGACCGCTTGAAGTTCCTGGGACAAAATGGTGCTCCCGATATCTATGATCAAGCCCGTGGACAACTGGACTTAAACCTGCAGAAGAAACTAGGCAATATGGGTATTTCGCTTGGAGTACAAAATATTCTTAACAATGACTTCGTGATTTCTTCAGAGTATGAAAGTCAGGAATATCTGTATAGTCGCTTCAAGACAGGAGTATCCGTCTCAGCGGGTGTATCTTATACTTTTCAGTAGTAGTTGATACTCAATAAGATAAATTATTAGGAGATTCCACTCTGGGGTCTCCTTTTTTCATTTCAGCTGGTCGAATCTGGCACTACGTTCGTCTAATCCTCCCATTAAAAAAGTGTTAAATGCGACCCAAACGTGGGCAAAAACGTTCTTTTAATAGTCTATATAGTAAAATCGGCTTTTCGGAGTTGAATTATTGACCTTAAAGCATACAGCCATGACAAATTACTTCTTAGTTGAAATTGAATTGGGAGATCGATTCGCAGAGAACTTTGACACTAGTACGTATAAGATGAATCAACTGCTGGCAGATGGCAAGATTCAAACATATGGTGTCTCTGATGACTGGAGTAGAATGTGGCTCAGTGTGCTGGCCGGATCTGAATTGCAGGTCTGGGATATGGTCGGCAATCTTCCCGTGGAGGCGGTCTCAGAACCCATCGTAACGGCTCTGCATACATATAATCAGTCCTTAGATCTACAGTTTCCCGCAGTATCACTAAACTGACTTTTTTCAGTCATTAGAGGACACTGATCAAAAAAAAGACAAATACATTCCGGTGTTTTAGTTGATGAATGGAGCCATCAACTACCGGAATGTTATTGTTGTCTGCAGGCTTTTGAGCATTCCCACTGAGCATTGAAGGCCATAATCTTGCAAGAAGTACACGTTTTCTAAATTTATTGAGATCTTTGTGGGCTAATTTTGTTTTTCATGATAAGAGCGGCAATATTGGATATGTATGATGGTACACCCAATCTCGGGTTGGCCAGTATACTGGAGATCATTGAAGAAAAATTTCCCGAGATTAGGTACGAAGTATTTAATGTACGATCTAAGGGGCTGGTTCCTGATATGAGCTTTGACATTTACATTTCTTCCGGCGGGCCCGGCAATCCTTTGGAATATGAGGAGCATTGGAGTCCTAAGTATAGTGAATGGCTGGATAATGTCTGGAATAGTACATTGAGTGGAGAACCCAAACATGTCTTCTTCATATGTCACTCCTTCCAGTTGGCATGTCAGCATTTCAAGATAGGTACTGTCAATCGAAGACCGGAGGAATCGTTTGGCATATTTAAGATGGAAAAGGCCCTGGGAGCTGAGACAGATCCCTTGTTTAAATACCTGCCACAACCATTCTACTCAGCAGATTTCAGAAAGTATCAGGTTGTAGAACCGGATATGGCCCGGCTGGAGGCTATGGGTGCCAGGATTTTAGCACGTGAACATCCCAGTACGCATGACTTCGATCACAGAGCGGTGACCGCTATTCGCTTTCATGATACGATCTATGGTGTACAATTTCATCCTGAGGCATATCCTGATGGCATGCTGGAGCATTTTCGACAGCCAGATAGGAAGGCTATGATCCTGAAACAATTTGGCAATCAGCAGTTTGAGGAAATGATGTTTCAGCTGAGGGATCCTATCAAGATTGGACTTACTTATGATAAAGTATTGCCAGGTTTTCTCCGATTTGCTTCCAATGCCTTATCTTCTAGTGCAGTACTAGTATAGATAATATATGGACCGGAATGCCAGGCGGCGATTCAACCAAGCCTTTACCAAAACGAAATATCAGAACCTGCTAGATGATGTCGTCAGCATCTTCGACCATCGACCCAATTTTAGGATTGCCGAGACTCCCGTATTTATAGACCGTGATCTAAGACGTCATTTACTGCGCGCATGTGACTTGATTGTCGACGAAATCTGCAAACCTGATTTTAAGTTGAGAACTAATGCAAGTATCGCACCTGACTACGCGGTACCCGATGAAGATGATCATACGACCTTTCTCCAGTTGGATTTTGGGATTACCCGATCAGAAAGTGGTGAACTGGTACCCATGCTCATTGAGGCACAGGGCTTCCCCTCGCTCTACCTGTTTCAGGACCTGATCGCCAACCGATACCGGAAGCATTTTGATATCCCTGAAAATTGTAGTCATCTGCTCAATACTGATTCTGCCGGGTATCATCAGATGCTTCGCGAGATCATAATTGGACCCGAAGATCCTAAAAACGTAGTTCTCCTTGAGATAGAACCTGATAAGCAGACTACCCGCATCGATTTTCTGGCTACCGAGGCCGAAATGGGTGTAAAAACGCTTTGCATCAGCGACCTTAAACGCTCTGGAAAAGATGTTTACTACGTGGATGACAATGGTAGGAAAGTAGATGTGCATAGGATCTATAACCGCGTGATCTTCGATGAATTGGTGGCGCGCACAGATATCAAACGCGAGTTTCTGTTTTCGGACCCGGTTTCTGCGTATTGGGTAGGTCACCCCAACTGGTTTTTCAGGATAAGTAAATACTCATTGCCACTTTTTGATAATCCATATGTGCCAAAAACCTGGTTTTTGAAAGATCTGTCAAATCTTCCGGATGATCTTGAAAACTATGTTTTGAAGCCAATGTTTAGCTTCTCCGGTTCGGGTGTAGTGTTCAATGTGAGTCGGGAAGCCATAGAAAGGACTTCTAACCTGGCCAACTACATTTTGCAGGAAAAAATACGCTATGAACCCGTGGTGGTCACACCTGGAGCAGAGGGCATGGCAGATGGCGGTGAGCCTGTAAAATGCGAAGTGCGGATGCTTATGCTTTGGCCTAAGGATGCCGCAAGACCTATCATAGTCAACAATCTCGCTCGGCTTTCCAAAGGAGAAATGATTGGGGTCAAATACAATCGTGACAAAGACTGGGTAGGAGGAAGCGTGGGCTTCTTCCTGGATTAAGCCTGGATTAGATCCCTAAACATATTCAGCGTGTTCTCGACGGTATCTTTGCTATCAAAATTTTCCCGGATATGATCTTTTGAGGCTTTTCCAAATCGGGAGGTTAATTCTGGACTTTGGTATAGCTCTTTGACAGCGGAAGCTATGGCTTTCGGGTCCTTAGTAGGCACCACCAGACCATTTTTTTGATGAATGACGAGATCCCGATTACCAGCTATGTCTGTGATGATAGGCGCCAGACCCATCGACATTGCCTCAATCAGTGATTTGGTAATAGCTTCCCCTCCAATAGATGACAGCACAAATGCATCGCATGAGGCAAGAATCGAAAGAACATCATCTCTCCAGCCTGTGAGATGGATACGATCCTTCATCGGCGATTCCTGGATCAGGCGCTTAAGTTCACCTTCATCCATATCACGACCAATCAGCAGCAGATGTAAGTTTTCCAGGTTGGCCAACTCGTAGGTAGCTTGCAGCAAGTACTTGATACCCTTAAACTTTCGCTGATTAGCCATACAGGCAATCACAAAGGCATCTTGTGGCACATCAAAGATGCGCAAATCTGCAGGCGGTATGCCCTGATACCAGGCAGGGTCATGACCCTTTCTAATGGTCACAGCCTTATGCTTGCGAAAAGTCCATTGCCGATGCAAAAGCTCTCGGATCGAGTCGGCTATGCCTACCACGCGATCAACTCTTGGATTGAGATACTTCAAATAAGCCGAAGGATCATACCAATGAATATTTCCCGTATAGCCCCTATATAGAATAACCTTGACCGGAAGAGAATAGGCGGCGATCAGTCCATTAATGATGGCCTGGCTATTAAATAGGTAAAAGATCTGATAACCACGTTCTTTGGTCAAGGATTTTAGTTGTGCAATGAAAGACCAGTCGACCTTTTGGGATGGGTGAATATCCATGACGGTGATACCAGCGTGCTGAAAATCGTCATGATAAGCGGTGTCGGGATAGGTTATGATATCCAGATCTACGCCCTTCTCTTTCAAACCCAGCATCAGGGCGGCCTCTGGCTTCGCTGCCCGGGTATCTCTGTAATCACTAATGACTAGAACACGCATCTGGGAATCGGTTGAGCGGCAAATTTAGTCTTTTATTTAAGGGCTACTAGTGCGCCGATCGTGGCGGGGGAGGGGCCGATGCATGATATTCAACCCGAATCCTGTCAATATAATTTTCAATCAGATGATCAAGCCGATCATTTGAGTCACTTTGAAGGATGAATCCAATGTGATAGGGCTTAGTCATTCGCCACCAGATCTCCGGATCATCGAAGCTGCTTGTGTCAGAGTGTTCAAATTTGCTGAGAGATATTATGGTAGCGGCCTGATGCCTGGTCCGAGCGGGCAATTCATAGGGCTGATTAGCCAATTGACTGGACTCCAGAAAGGCCCATTCACGCCACAGGTTTACACCGGAAGCAGCTTCAACCATTTCTGCAATGTGCGCTCCTCCCACCCGTGATGAGGTTTCCAGAAAATAGAATTCCCCGGTCTCTTTATGACGAATAAACTCACTGTGTGATGCCCCAAACTGAAGGCCAAAACTATCGAGGAGTTTATTGTTCAGTGTACAAAGAGATTCTGAAATAGAATCGGTCCTTACATGCGTTTTTGTACAGAACACCCCACCTCCGTGCGCTACATCGAAGGGAGGACTGTGGTATTGAGAGGACCGGTCAAAAATTGTCTTACCCGAGAATCTTAAGCTGTCGACGTGAAAAACATCACCAGGGATATATCCCTCAATAAGATACTGATGTCGTTTTTCGCCCAATCCATCCAGTTTCTCCCAAAGTTGGTGCTCATTGGCAACCTTATGGATGCCCGTGGCACTTGCTTCACCTCTTGGCTTTATGAACCAGGGTGCCGGGTGCTCAGATGCAAAGACCCGGATAGCTTCATCATTGAACAAACCGGAAAATGCCGGGACCCGAATGTCTGCATCTCTGGCCTTTATGCGCATGGCTAGTTTATCTCTAAAGTATCGGGCTGTGGTTTGTCCCATCCCCGGTATTCGAAAGTGCTCACGGATGAGAGCTGCTCTTTCGACATCAAAGTCGTCGAGAGCAATGACACGTACTATTTGATTATGACGCATCAGGTGAGATGTACCCGCTAAGAGATGTTGCTCATTCCATTGACCCTCATCATCCTCAGCCATGTAAAATATCTCATCGATGTGATCACGGGGCCATGCCTCGTTTTCCAGCGTTTTTGAAGTCACCAGAAAGACAGTGTGACCAGCTTCCTTAATGGCCTTAAGGAAAGGAACCCCCTTAAAGTAGCATGATATACATAAGAATGCCCCTTTATTTTTTGCCATCTGCTTCCGGGTTGTATCCAATCCGGGTCCCATGTGGGATGACCGCCCCTTTTCTCAATACGATAATCCCATCCACTATGCGATGTGTGTCCTGGTTATCATCTTCCAGAGACTCGTGTCCTATAATAGATACATCATTGCCAATACGACAGTTTTTATCAATGATTGCCCGGTCTATCGTACAGTTATTTCCAATGCCCATGGGTATTTCATGCGGCTGATAGACTATCTTTTCTAAGGTTTCAAAGAAATCGTTACCCAAAATTATGGAGTTCTTTATTTCGGTACCTGCGCTGATCCTCGATCGTACCCCAATAATACTTCGGTCGATGAGTTTACCATGAATAATTGATCCTTCTGATATAATGGAGCGATTGATCTGTGTGTGCCAGATTTTGGCCGGTGCCAGCAAACGTGGTCTTGTATAGATGATCTGCTCATTATCAAAAAGATTAAACTTGGGGATATCATCGGTGAGCTCAAGATTAGCTTCATAGTACGATGGGATACTTCCCACATCTTCCCAATATCCGGTATACTCGTAGCTGGCTACATTGTGACCGGTCTTGATGGCAGTAGGAATAATTTCCTTACCGAAATCTGTGGCCGTAGGATTGGATTCTAACAGATCCAGTAATACCTTCTTGGAAAAGATATAGATACCCATGGATGCGAGATATTCCTTACCCTGATTGCGGAGATCTTCAGATACTCTCGATTTCCAGTCCGGAAGTACGTCATCATCCGGCTTTTCGATAAATCGTTCTATGAATCCATATTCATTGACTTTCATGATGCCAAATCCGCTGGCATCTTTAGCCACTACAGGTATGGTTGCGATGGTAAGATCAGCATTTTGAGCGATGTGATATTTAGCCATTTTCTCAAAATCCATCTGATAAAGCTGATCTCCGGCGAGAATCAGGACGTAATCAAAATCATGATTTCGCATGTGATGCCTGGTTTGTCGTACGGCATCTGCCGTTCCCTGAAACCAGTCCGTATTACCCACTGTCTGCTCTGCTGCCAGGATATCTACAAAGCCCCGTGAAAACAGGTCAAAGTGATATGTATTTTTTATGTGTTTATTTAGGGATGCTGAATTAAACTGGGTAAGTACAAACATACGTACTACTCCAGAGTTAAGGCAATTAGAAATGGGTATGTCGATCAGTCTGTATTTACCGCCAATTGGAACGGCGGGTTTAGATCGATCTTCAGTAAGTGGGGTGAGTCTCGTGCCTGCTCCTCCTCCGAGGATTAAACTGATCATTTTTATTTTCATCCACGTTCGTTTTTTACATCTTCGTAAATATTAATGTATGCAGTAGCTGAACGTTCCCAGGAAAAGTCAAGCTCCATATTCTTGGCGACTACTTCCTGAAATTTCTTCTTATCCTCATACAGGGTGATGGCTCTATCAAAAGCATGCATGATATCACCCGTCCATACATGATTAAACATGATACCAGTGCCTTCCGGTTCACCGATATCTGTCACTGAATCTTTGAGTCCTCCGGTTCTCCTCACAATAGGGATGGTACCATATCGCATTGCGTACATCTGATTGAGTCCACAGGGTTCGACTCTGGAAGGCATTACCAGAAAATCGGATCCTGCATAAATTTGATGGGCAAGCCCTTCATTGTAACCAATGTACGTATTATACCTTCCCTGAAATCGGTGTCGGAGATGATTTAGAGCATCCTGCAATACCGGATCACCGGATCCCAGGATAAATAAGTTCATCGACCAACCCTGCGAAAGGGTATGGTATACTACATCGGGAAGTATATCGGCACCTTTCTCAATGGCAAATCTGCCAATAAATGAAATCAGGGGCCATTTTTTATTGAGTCCAAAAGTCTCACAAAGCGGACGTTTATTTTCCCGCTTAAAGTAAGAAGCACTGTTTTTGAGATTTGCGCTGAGGGAAGCATCCGTTTTAGGATCCCAAACGTTTGTATCGATCCCATTGAGTATGCCCACAGATTTGCGCCATTCTTCATGCAGTAACCATTCCAGCCCTGCGGAATCACTTCTCAACTCATCCAGGTATGCGTTGGAAACCGTGGTAAGACGCCAACTATTTTTGATGCCAGCGGCTAAAGGGTTGATAGCACCATTCCATTCGATTAAGCCTCCAAAGTGGTTTTCGAAGTGCGGCAACAGATATCTTCTGTCCCAGCCAAAGGAACCGTGATATCGGCCATTGTGAATGGTAAATATGCTGGGAATGCTTTTTAGAGATTCGTACTCCGGACAGTGTTTGAGAAAGAAGGGTATCAGACCGGTGTGATGATCGTGACAATGGAGAATGGAAGGTCGATGCTCCATGGATTGCACCCATCTCAGTACCGCTTTTTGAAAACTGATAAATCGCTCGACCTCATCACCATAGAAATTTCCATACTGATCGGCATATATCCCGGGACGATCAAACTTTCCGGGGATGTCCACCACGTATAAGGGAAAACCCAGCAGGTCCTCGGTAAGTGTATGCACACGGAACGGCAGGTCATAATAACCCATCCAAACCGAGCCGGCGAAGACCTCCTGCCATTCCTGCTTGTTGATCCAGGGTAGTGCATACTTTGGGATGACTACACTGGAAGGATAATTGAGGTCATTCAGGTACTTTGGCAGAGCTCCGGCTACATCAGCTAATCCCCCGGTTTTTGCTGCAGGGTAACACTCCGCACTGATGTGTAAAATTTGGTTATTTAGTGGCACAGTTGGCTGTTGTTTGTCACTAGTAAAAACCAATTCGAATTTTCAAGAGAAACATTAGTAAAAATTAAATGTCTTGATATCCCGCTTTTGGTTGCTGTTAATTTACAAAAACAGTTGATAGGTAAAAATCAATTCTTGTGTTATTCTAATGTATTTGAGTTTATCCACGCTTTCTTGTAGATTTATTAATATGAGGTTTTATTTCATTTATTTTTCTGCGTGTCTTCTCTTTCTTTCTTGTGCTGATGCACCTTCTGTGAGCGTCGACGAGGAAGGTTCCGAAAAGATTTTGCTAGCGCTGTTAGAGGCTGATTCGGGTGCTGTCATAGAAATACCGGAGGGATTTTTTGCTTTTAAAAGGTCACTTTCTCTGGATGGAGTATCGGGTGTCACTATCAAAGGGGCAGGCATGGGAAAGTCTATCCTAAGTTTTGACAATCAGATAGATGGGGCGGAAGGTCTCCTTATTAAGGCAGATCAAATTACCCTGGAGGATTTCACGATTCAGGACAGTAAAGGAGATGCCATTAAGGTACAGGATGCTGAAGGTATTGTCTTTCGCAGGGTGGAGACTACCTGGACACATGGTGCCAATGAGACCAATGGTGGCTATGGGATTTATCCTGTAGGATGCACCAGCGTGTTGATCGAAGGTTGCGAAGCCTCCTATGCTGCGGATGCGGGCATTTACGTGGGCCAATCTAATCAGGTCGTGATGCGGGATAATTATGCACATCACAATGTAGCCGGTATTGAAATAGAAAATAGTCGAAACGTCGAGGCATACAACAATCTGGCAGAGGAAAACACAGGGGGGCTGTTGATATTTGACATGCCGGGTTTGCCCCAGGCCAATGGATACAATGTGAAAGTGTATGACAATACGGTCCGTAGCAACAATCATAAGAATTTTGCTCCGGAAGGAGGCGTGGTTTCAACATTACCTCCCGGAACAGGGATGCTGATTATAGCTCATCGGGATGTCGAGGTATATAACAATGAGGTGACGGACTACAAGACGTTAGGACTCGGTGTCATTTCATGGTATTTTACGGAAAGACCCTTTGAGACGGATAATGGCTTTGATCCCTACTACACCAATGTATCCGTTCACGACAATACATTCGAACGACGCCGGGCAATTCCTGATATTACCAAAGAATTTGGACAAATGCTCAACGGCCTCTTCATAGGGAAGCCCCAGGATATTGTAATTGATGGCATTTTTGAAAATGCGGATGTACATCTCTGCCTGAAGAACAATGGGGAGGATTTGCGCTTTGCCAACCTAAATGCCGAGACAGCTTCTGATCTGGGAGATCTGAAAAAGTTAGTAGATCGAAACATGGACAGATTTAACTGTGATTTACCATCCTTTGATGTGACACCCCCTGCTTTGTGATGATGCTACCTTTTAGAAATAGCCTCCTCATTGGATTAGTGACCCTCTTAGTTTATTCGTGTCAACCTACGGGGCAGGTGTCCCTTTATGAGGGTGAGCCATTCAACAGACTTTCAGACTATCACTTTTTTACGGGGCGTCAAAGCGCCTTGAATCCAAATACCGGGGTAATACCGTATGATCTTATTACCCCGTTGTTTTCTGATTACGCTGAGAAGGCACGGTTTGTATGGATGCCTCAAGGTCAGTCGGCGGAGATACTTGAAAATGGCGATCTTGGATTTCCGGAAGGAGCGGTGTTGATCAAGAATTTCTTTTACAACCTGGAAGCCGGTCGCCAACTGATTGAAACCCGACTGCTGGTACGGGAGGCGGGAGATTGGACGCCACTGACTTACATCTGGGATGAAGATCAGCGAGATGCCAGCCTTTCGATCACCGGTGGATTTGCGGCGGTCGATGTGCCCCTTCCTGATGGAACCACTCATGCCATTCAATATGTAATTCCCAATAAGAACCAATGCAAAACCTGTCATGAGTCTGGCGGTAAAATTGAGCCGATAGGGCCCAAAGTGAAGCACCTGAATAGGGAGTACACTTATGTGGAGGGTTCGGCAAATCAACTGGCGGCATGGTCAGATTATCAATATATAAGCAATTATGACCAGGATAACCACACAGCCCTGACAACTGCATGGGATGACCCATCGGAACCCTTGCAAGAACGGGCTCTGGCCTATTTGGAGGTCAATTGCGGCACATGTCACAAGGCTGACGGATCGGCCTATGTGTCAGGACTACATATTTCAGCTGAATCGGATCCCTACCAATTGGGTATTTGTAAAACACCGGTCAGTGCAGGCAAAGGATCCGGAGGATTTCGATACGATATAAATCCGGGGCATCCTGAGTCCAGCATTTTGGTATATCGGATGAAGTCAGATGATCCGGGAGCCATGATGCCAGAGATAGGCCGAAAGATCATGCATACCGAGGGAGTTCAGCTCATCAGTGACTGGATTGCCTCCATGGAAGGTAGTTGCGAATAAACATCAGATCACGACCCGGAAAGCTCTTCTGCCAGATAACAGAGCAGTTGTACGCCATATCCTGTGGCAGCCTTGTCCTTACTATAGTGAGTTTCTCCAAATGAGGTTCCTGCGATATCAAGATGTGCCCATGAAGGATGTTCTTCGATGAAGAATTCCAAAAATTTCGCTGCGGTAATGGCTCCTGCCATGGGTAGTGTGGCCATATTTTTAATATCGGCAATATCAGATTTCATTTGATCACCGTAGGTTTCCCAGAGGGGTAGTGACCAGGTCTTTTCACTACAGGCCAGTCCTGCGGAGGAGATTCGGTCCATCAGATCATCATCATTGCTAAAAGAAGCAGCGGCAGCATATCCGAACGTCATTACAGCGCTTCCGGTCAGGGTGGCCAGATCAATAATATGGTCCACTTCAAAGTTTTTTGCCATATATGATAAGGCATCTGCCAGGATCAGACGACCTTCTGCATCGGTATGAATCACCTCGATGGTCTTCCCACTGTAGCTATCGATCACATCACCGGGTCGTATGGATTCTCCATCGACACAGTTTTCAGTGATAGGAGTGATCGCCACTATATTTATTTTCCAACCTAGTGCTGCAATAGCGAGCGTTGCATTCAAGACGGCAGCCGCACCACCCATGTCACTTTTCATGTAGTGCATGTTTTTATCGGGTTTTATTGAAACGCCCCCTGTATCGAAAGTGACTCCCTTACCTACCAGCCCCAACGTTTTACCATCATCCGGATCTCCATAATATTCCAGGATTAAAAAAGCAGGCTCCTTGCCACTGCCTTTATTGACAGAAAGAAGTCCGTGTAATTTTTTGGCCACAATCTCTTTTTTACGAAGGATTGTAGTCTTGATGCTGAGATCTTTAGACTCGTCTTTAAGCCAGCTTGCAAAGTGATCCGGGTCTATTTTATTGGATGGGCCATTGACCAGATCCATACACTTCATCTGATACTTTACAATGGCTGCATGTTTGTGTGCAGTTTCATCCCCTTCAGCCTGCATACCTTCTTCCACAATACACTGTACCGAAAGATCCAGTGATTTGAACTTCTTGTCCTGGTCAGACTTGTACTGGTACAAATGGTAGTTTGATAACTCCATTGCTTCGACTATTGCCTGAATAATACTGTCGCTACCATCAATTCGAGCGTCTATTATCAAACTCTCGGAAAGAAAGTCTCGCACCGATTTAATAGCATTTAAGAAAGCGCTGACAAAATCCTTCTTACTATTTAAATCCTTAATATCGATAAGATGTAGAAAGTCATTTTCCTTATCAGTGGATCTAAATAGCTGAGTACCGGGAATATCTGAGGTGTTTAACTTTACACCATATTCCGATGCAATTTTTTTGCTGGTATCAAATAATTCTTTTCCGGTATCAATCAGTACGATTCTTGACTTTATATCTTTGTCAATAGAGCTTTTAAAGGAATATTTCATTTATTTCTTTTTGTCATAAAATAACCACTGCACGGCTTTGGGGAATTCTGCACCCCAGTATTTTTCTTTGTGCGTGGCATAAGGATTCATCGAAAATCGATAGTGAATTAAAGAACCATTCACGGCCTTTAAGCGAAGGATGTCTGTAAACTTTATCAGATCGTCCGCCATGGTGTCGCTTTCTTTTTTTCCTCCATACAAGTAAATGAAGGATGGCCGGTCATTCTCATACTTTTGTACTTCATTAAATATCTGCGAGGATAACCATAGCGACGGTGAAAAGATCATCCATTTGGAAAAAACCTGCGGATAGGTGATTGCCGTATAGGCACTGATCAAGCCTCCCATGGAGCTACCGCCAATTCCTGTATGAATACGGTGCGGTTTAGTCCTGAACTTCTTGTCAACATACGGTTTCAGGGTCTCAACAATAAAGGCGGCATATGCCTTTCCCTCACCGGGCCCAAAGCGTTCCGTATCAAAAGGGCTATACTCTGAAATGCGATCTTCATCACCATGTTCTATAGCGACAATAATAAGATCTCCGAATCCCAGTTCTTTGAGAATGCCTAATCGCTCATCAATACCCCAATTGCCAAAAGGTGCATGCTCATTAAAGAGATTTTGTGCGTCTTGCAGATACAACACGGGATAAGATTGCTCGGTACTGTCATAGTCACAAGGCAGTAGAGCCCAGATACGGCGTCGCTTGTTGAGTTGAGGGATTTCAAAATCCTCCTCAATAATTACTTTCACCGGAAGATATTCTGCTGAACAACTTAAACCATTGAGTCGCCATCGCGGTACGTAATCTTCCGTTTCGCCGATGTTGGTACTGATGGATCTTGCCATGCCAGGATTGCCCAGCTGATCCAGCTCTTCCTGATTAATATCACCTTTTAAATACCGATACCGAAGTCGCTTCTTACCCGGATCCAGCTTTAACTCATATTGATACT
>JAUILM010000723.1 GCA_030432855.1 Bacteroidia bacterium | reverse complement strand
AAGGATAAATTTGAAAATTTAGTGGCCTCCAGTCTCCCGTGGTGATATCAAAATTGAAATCACAATCGGGGTAGCTGGTGAGTAAAAGGTACCTGGATTGACTTTTTCTTATCATGGCAAGAGCCTGTGAGATGTCATACAGGGACAGATGTACAAGACAGTCGCGACACATGAGGAGGTTGACTTTGGGCAATTCACTATCGCAAATGTCCATAACCCTGAATTCAATATTTCTTGAGGCATAATTGATTTGGTTTTCCCGTATGATTTCTGGTACGATATCGGCACCCATGTAGTGCACACTTTCGAGATCTACCTCCTTCATCCAGTTCCAGTCACCGCAGGGAATATCAAGGATCGTTTTGATATCTGCTCGCTGTGTTAGTTCTTGCAGAAATTCTCGCACATACCTGGTGTGTTTTAGATCGGATCCGGGACCACTTCTACTCTGTTCACCTTTCCAAAAGTGAGACTCATAAATTTTGCTGAATGTTTCTATTCGACCCGATTTTCTAAATCGGCTTTTTATAAGTCCCAGAGTATATCCGGCAAAATAGATACGAGTATACAAACTCCACTTCACTCTTGACAAAAATTTTGCGATTCCCATGCCTTTAATGGATCGAAACATTTGATGCGTACGTTTCGCGGAATCTGGCAAGTGCAAATTCATTTAGATGATGGTCATTGTTGTTTTGACGTGCGATGTGTGCAGAAGGATTTCTCAACATAGTGACATAGCCAGCGTCCAAATCATTGCAAATATTTGAATTGGGCATTTTGCCACTGATTAATTCATATTGCGTCAGAATGTCTTCGGGCCAATTGCCAGCTTGGAATAGCCAACTGAATTCCTGTAACCGTATCGTTACTTCGTGGGACGCCAGTTGTGCCAGGGTCCTGAGAAACGACATGCCACCTGTCTTTGGGATATGAGCAAAGAAGATGGGCTTTTTCTCGTGTACAGACATTTTTTATTTTGTAATGTGCTGACCTCTAAGGTACTAAGTATTTTCATGATCGGAAGTGGTGCATTTTGCATCTATTATCAGTCTCCGAGTTCTATCGATCTGTTATCTTGTGCCATCTTCATCCCAGCATCCACCCTGACACCTTTGAGATGTATTAATGGTAACCGTCATAATCATTCATTACTATACTCCGGAATTATTGGCAAAACTGCTGGAGGAATTACAGGTCGTGGTTGGCACGGTGGCAATGCCGGTCGAGATTTCCGTTGTGAACAATGGGGGTGACATTACAAGTGTTGTAAAGGACTATCAAATTAAAATAGAGGTTATTGATCTGCCTGAGAACCCAGGTTATGCTGCTGCGATTAATCAGGCGATGTCTCAGTCACTGGGTGAGTTTGTCTATGTCATGAATTGTGACATTAGCCTGTCAACAGAGTCATTTGTGGCAATTGGTGAGGCTTTGCGATCCTTTGATGTGGTTGGCCCCAGGCTGTTGATGCATCGTGCAGATAGATTTATCCTCCCTCCGGTCGAACCCTCTTCCGCATTTTATAAGCTTTTGCGCACATTGATACCCCGAGTGAGCTTTCTCAGAGAAGAACTCATTTTCCTCATTTGGTGGAGAAGTATCATCCGGTATGTCACTTCATCTGCACCGGTTACCACTACGAGGTTGTCAGGTGCATTTTTGGCATTCAAAAGTAAGGTGTTTGAACAGGTTGGCCCTTTCGATGAGAGATTTCGATTATATTTCGAAGAAGTGGATTGGTTGCAACGCGTACGCAGAAAGGGATTTAGGATTGGGTATGTACCTCACATTGAGATGTACCATTTTTTTAATCAATCAGCCAGAAGACAACCGCTGGCAGCACAATGGTTTCAGCGATCGCAGGATCTCTTCATTAAGAAGTGGTTTCCCAGTCTGTTTATCTCACTTTTGGCGTTCATTCAGAAGCTGCCTGTCAAATCTGGAAGACCATCAAAAGAGTACTGGGTGCGGAATAAGGCAAAGGAAAATTTCCATTTTGAAGATATTAGCGGTGCGATATCAGGACAGGTACGATCACCCCTATATCTGCTCATTTCATCATCCAGTGATTTTGTGCCTTCTGCAGTTTTAGAAGTGAATAAGAACTTTCATTGGGCGCCTGAGAAGGACTTTTGGGACCGGATGGAAAATGGCATTTACTATTTCAAATTGGTGGACAGAAAAGGAAGGCATCTTAGGCCATGAGGTTATGAAGAAATATAGGGTCTATACGAATTCAAAGGGTAATTATTATCATGATGAAATAGCTGGATTACTGTCCCATGCATTATCTTCATTTGCACCGGTAGAATTGTGTGATGAACAAAGTGGTTTTACCGATGAAGATTGGCATATTATTATCGCTCCTCATGAGTTTTTTGCCATCGGTAAAGGGAAAGATTTAATTCAATCTCTGCCAGATAAACTGATTTACCTTACGACAGAGCAGTCGCACTCCCCCTGGTTTGAAAAGTCTTTGCCACTACTTCGTGAAGCATCTGTTGTGTGGGATCTGGATTTTGAAACAGCAGAGACTTTAAAGGCATACCATCATAGTGTCTATCATATGCCTCTGGGTTGGGCCCAGGACTACCGGCACTTTCAGAAAATAGATAAGATACCCTCCACACCTGCTTATTTCTTTGGGAATGACGTGTCTCAAAGTGCCTCTTCGTTATTTTCAGCATATGAGCAACGACCTATCGATGTTTTCTTTATTGGAGCCCATACTCCCCGGCGTGAGCAATTCATTGCGATGTTGGCTGAGGATCTGTCCGATTTCAAATGTTGTTTTCTTATTCAAAATGGGGCCAGGCCTCTTCGTCCAGGAGTGAACACAACATTAAATTCTACAATAGTTTGTGCACTGGAACAAAGATCTAAAATCATAATAAATCTGCATCGGGACGAGATGAAGTATTTTGAATCACATCGCCTGATTTATCATGGTGTTGCACAGGGTGCTCTGGTTATATCAGATCTTCTGTCTCCACAGGGAGGTCAGGAAAATATACCCATTGTGGAAACATTAAAAGAATCTATGGGGTCGGTAATACGCTATTATTTAGAAGACGTGAGAGGTAAACAAAAGGCAGGACAACTGGCCGGGAAGCAGTTCAGTGTCATGGTGAAGAATAGATCGATGTCCAATACATTAAAGGAATTAACTTACGCACTACCCGATTGATGAAATATCAGGTCTTATATAGAAAATACAAATTCAGCTTAAGATACAACGATGTATGCGTCATTCTTCCTACGTATAATCAGGCCGATTATCTGTGGGAAGCATTACTTTCTGTGGTTGGACAAACATTACCCAATATTCGACTTGCAGTTGTGGATGATTGTTCGACCGATGGTACAAAGGAGATGCTTCTAAAATTTGCAGATTTACATAAGGATCGTTTTACGCAACTTCTCATACTTTCTACCAGAAAAAATCTGGGACCGGTACATGCCCGAAATATTGCA
>JAUILM010000019.1 GCA_030432855.1 Bacteroidia bacterium | reverse complement strand
AGAAATTTGATGGAACACTTTCAAAAAGCAAGTTGAATGCTACCAAACTCCGACGGCTTAATGCCTACATAGAGGACCTCCTGGCCCTGGGCTCAGATTTGGGTTCTAAAAAAGATTATCGTGAAGCTTTTAGTATTTCATATGGATGTTTAAAGTTCTTAATTTATAAAAAGGAATTTCGTCAAGATGAGGCTCTTGAACCTTTGTTTGAGCGGTCGTATGTTTTAATGGATAAATTATTTACCAGAGCGGTGGCACGAGATCTTCTGCAGAAAATGCAGAATGCCTTTGTAGAACTGGGTACAGATGCATCCTACGAGGTAACAGACCATGAGCAAAACATTTTTTCCATTTTATTCAAGGCGGGAAATAAGGCAGATAAAAAAGGTACGATCGAAGCGTTAGCTGATAAGGTGGAGAGCAACGAGGTTCATCCAGCCGAAATTTTGACCTTGTTGAAACTATATGTAGAGAGCGACATGCACACCAGGGCCGTTACGTTGATCTCCAATCATGCGGACAATTTTTCCCTGGTGAGAGACTTTCTCAACATTTTATTGAGGCTTGCATCATCGGAAGTACGTGGTCGCTTTGCTGAGATCATTTATCGCAACAGTAGTCGGCGGACTGTACTAAAGCTGGCTCATGAGCACCTCTTTGATTCTAGCATACAGAATGCCGTGAAGGAAGACTTGACAATGGATTTATTCCTTCGAGAAAGAAAACCAGAATTATTTCAAAAATTAAAAGAAGTCTCAAAGGACTGGGACGGCACCTATCAAAATGTCATAGACAGTCTTGCCAGAAAAGGAGACAAAAAAACCATATTGCAGATATGGGAATGGGAATCAAACTGGGATCTAATTAAAAATGAGATTGCCTCTTCAGAAGATGTAGAACTTATCCTGGACCGTCTTGACTATCTTAAAAATGACCCCGAATGGCTGCGATCCACCCTAACAGCAATGGTTACCAATCGCCTGCGCTTATTTATTGGCCTTCCCAGTGTCGACTATGTCCGCCATATTCTAAATCGCCTGGAGAAGGAAAGACTTTTCTCCATTGCAAATGATTTAAAACAGATTTTGGAAAGTGCATACAGTGAGAGAACCATCCTGATGAAAACCTTAAAAAACGAATTTTAATGAAGGTGGAATTTTGGTGGATTGGAAAAACGCAGGCAAAATACCTGAAGTCTCCCCTTGTCGATTTTGAAAAACGCATTTCACACTTTCAAAAGTTTTCAGTCAGAGAATTCGCCAATATTAAGTCTAAGGATCATACTCGTCTGAAGGAAGAAGAAGGGAGAGTATTCTTAAGTAAATTAAACCCCGGGGACTTTGTGGTACTATTGGACGAAAAGGGCACTGCTTATAGTTCGGTGCAGTTTGCCTCATATGTAAACAAGCTACAGCTGCAGGGCATGCGTCGAATTGTTTTTATTGCCGGAGGCTCTCATGGATTTTCTGATGATATGTACACTCGTGGGGACGCATTGTTGTCACTATCGAAAATGACTTTCACGCACGAGATGGTTCGATTGTTTTTTCTGGAGCAGCTTTATCGGGCCTATACTATCAACAACCATTTACCATACCATCATGTTTAAATTTTCACTATGTCTGTATCACTCATATTAGTTATCATCACCGTGGCTGTGTCCTATTTCGCTTTTAAGGATCAGTCCTTATTCCTTAAGTTGGCACATTGGCCCTATGAAGAAAAAAGATCGAAGAGCTACTACCGTCTTCTGACATCGGGCTTTGTACATGGAGGGTGGCTGCATTTGTTGATCAACATGTTTGTACTTTGGCATTTCGGAGAGCTCATCGAAGGTTTCTTTGTTCAGTTTTTTGGATCTACGCTGGGGCCCCTACTTTACCTGGTTGTTTACCTGGCTACCATTGTGTGTGCTTCACTACCCAATACATTCAAACGTCAGGACGACCAAAGTTATATGTCGGTAGGAGCGTCAGGTGGTGTATCGGGTATTGTATTTATTTTCATTCTTTTTTATCCCTGGCAATATCTCTACCTCTACGGCATACTACCCATTCCTTCCATCATTGCGGGTGTGTTGTATCTATGGTATTCGTCCTATGCCAGTAAAAGAGGTACCGACCGAATAGACCACGATGCACATTTCTATGGTGCATTGTTTGGGATGCTCTTTATGATACTTCTAAGACCCCGATCTGCGAATGAATTCATCAACAGTCTTATCTATGACTTCCCCCTGGGCATGATCATTTTCTAGAAAACAATGAATTCATTAATTTAATGTCGCAACACCTGGGTAGCATATGAGAGCGCTTGTCATATCAGGCGGAGGAGCAAAAGGAGCATTTGCTGGTGGCGTGGCGGAGTATCTGATCAAAGATCTGAACATACATTACGACTTGTTTACCGGCTCATCTACGGGTGCCTTACTGGCGCCCCTCCTGGCTGCCGGCGACATTGAACATGCAAAAAATATTTACACGAATGTGCAGCAAAAGGACATCTTTTCAGCTCATCCTTTTATTATCCGAAAGAAAAAAGGTGTCTACAAAACCAGAATCAATCACCTGGGTATCATCAAGATGTTTTTGAAGGGTCGGAAAACTTTTGGCGAGAGCTTTGAGTTGCGAAAACTTATTCAAAAGGCATTTACTCAGGCGCATTTTGATAAGGTAAAGTCGAGTAATCAGCGAGTCGTGATTGCCGTATCTAATTTCACCTGCAATGTGGTAGAGCATAAATACCTCCGAGACTGCAGCTATGAAGACTTCCTCGACTGGATATGGATCAGTGCCAACTTCGTCCCCTTTATGAGTCTGGTAAAGAAGGACGGCCAGGAATATGCCGATGGAGGATTTGGAAACTTCATCCCCATCGCTGAAGCCATTGATGCCGGTGCGACGGAGATTGATGTCATCATATTGACTCCCCGCAGGAAATCCATCAAAAAAATGCCAAGTCGGAATGCGTTTTCTCTATTGATGAGCGCTTTAGATTTTATGTTGACTCAGATAGCCCGTGATGAGAAATATATCGGACTGCTTGAGAGCATCCATAATGATATCAAGGTGCGTTATTTTCACACGCCTCGCATCCTCACAGACAACAGTCTTATTTTTGATCCAAAACAGATGAAGCTTTGGTGGGAGGAAGGTAAAGCCTTTGCTGAGCGAAGGATTGCTCAGGGTCAATAACACAAAAAACAGTCATGCAAAAGATTTCCAATTTCATTCAGTTGTTTGCGCTAAGTGCCATTATTTGGGGTTGTGGGGATAATCAAGAAAATATGACGGTAGATGACATTGCGGCAGAATATGTGAGATTAGTACTGCAAGTAGGCCAGTATGACGGTGACTTTGTAGATGCCTATTATGGTCCGGATGCTTTGAAACCAGCAACACAAATCTCCGAGGACGCTCCATTTCCAACCGAAGAGTTCATGGATCAGTGTACCCATCTGGAGCAGGCCCTGGCTGATCTCGATGTATCTCAGGTGGAAGATCTTGTGAAAACACGCATTCAATTGCTACAGAAACAACTTATGGCGGTAAAAACGAAGGTTGCAATGCTGGGAGGCAGCACCTTTTCTTTTGATGAAGAAGCCATGATGCTGTACGATGCAGAACCACCACACATTCCTCTTGACACTTTTGATGTGCTATTGTCCAATCTAGATAACCTGCTGGCTGGAGAAGGTAGCTTGCAAGAACGATATCAATCCTTTAGTCAGCAATTCATCATTCCAACTGACAAGCTCGACGCAGTTTTTCAGGCAGCCATAAAAGAAGCGAGACTTCGTACTAATAAGTATTACGATCTCCCGGCGAATGAAAACTTCGTGGTGGAATACGTCAACGATAAATCGTGGTCAGGCTACAACTACTATCAGGGTGATGGCCAGAGTCTCATCCAATTAAACACCGACTTCCCGATTTACATAGAACGTGCCATCGATCTTGCCTGTCATGAAGGATATCCAGGGCACCACGTTTTTAATGCTCTGCTTGAAAAGAATCTGGTAATTGAAAAGGGATGGGTAGAATTTTCCGTATATCCCCTATTCAGTCCTCAATCGCTAATAGCCGAAGGCAGTGCCAATTATGGGATTGACGTGGCATTTCCCGGAGAAGAAAGACTGACATTTGATAAGTCTGTCCTCTATCCCATTGCGGGTATTGACACATCTTTGGCAGACACTTATCATCAGATACAACAACTACGATCAAGATTAAACTACGCAGGCAATGAAGCCGCACGATCATACCTGAATGGAGATATCACACGTGAGGAAGCGGCGCAGATGCTTGAAAAATACTTATTATATGAACCCGATCGAGCCCTGCAACGCACTCGCTTTTTTGACCAATACCGGAGCTACGTAATTAATTACAACCTTGGCCTGGATCTGGTAGCCGATTATATTGAAAGACAGGGTGGTACGGCCGACAATCCCGAGAAGCGCTGGCAACTATTTGGTGAGCTTCTTTCCTTGCCACTGACTGCTTCGATGATTCAAGACTAGGAAACTGGAACTAGACAATTTAGTACTACCGGGTAAAAATACAGATCAGACCCCTCCCCCACTTAGTTTATCAAATCAATAAATTCAGCTTCCAATCTAATAAAAGCTACATGATAGCTATTATTGTTCTATATTCGCTACAATTTAGCTTTAATAGTTATGAAATCACAGCAGATCGGCTCCTTTGAAGAAGTAGTTCTATTGACTGTCGCCGGTCTATCAGATGATGCATATGGTCTTTCGATTAAGTTGAGCATAGAAGAACACTCAGGGAAGAACATCAGTATCGGCGCACTGCGTACCACCCTGGGGCGATTGGAGAAGAAGGGATTCCTAACTTCTGAACTGGGAGAGGCAACCAGTATCAGAGGTGGCAAGAGAAAGCGATTTTATACCATTTCCCAGGCAGGAAAAGACATGCTTGTAGAGACGATGGCACTTAGGAAACAGTTATGGAATAATTTGCCTGATACCATTCTAAATACGAGCTGAAATCCATGAGTAGTCAACCGTTTCTTCTGCGAATTTTACTGAAAATACTTAATTTATTATGTGATCCTCATCTACTTGAGGACCTGGAAGGGGATTTGACAGAGCTGTACTTTTTAAAGCGTCAGAACCATCCCAGTCTGATAGCTAATTGGGTATTATTTTCAGAGTTTCTGCGAATGTTGAGACCTGGTATAATCAGGACTCCTCAAAAAGTTTCGCTTGTAAAAAGCTCTCTCCACTATCAGAACATAAAAGCATCTATAAGGGGGATAAAAAAAGCTCCTTTGATATCATCGATTAATATCGGAGGTCTCGCTCTGGCTTTTATCAGTTTCTTCCTAATCTCAATTTACGTACTTCATGAGTTTTCATATGATCAATACCATGCGGCCTATAATAGAATCTACCGAGTGTTGCATCACTATGATTATGAAAAAAAACAACCATCCCGTGCAAGCAAATCTAATTTAAAAGATTTTCAAGTTTGGGGCAATGCACCGATAGGACCTGCCCTAAAAGAGTCCTTTTCAGAAGTCGAATTTGTAGGCCAATTTACCGGCCGGCATAGCTATTTATTTTCAGTTGGAGAAGCAAGGTATCAGGAATCAATGGTTCATTTTGCGAATACTGATCTATTGCGCATTTTTAGTTGGAAGTTACTGGAAGGTACTCAACAACACGTACTTGACGAACCAAATACATTGGTGCTAACGGAAGATATTGCCAAGAAATTCTTCGGCAGCAAAAAAGCTATTGGAAAAACAATCCTTGTCGATAATAAAACCCCATACAAGGTCGCTGGTATACTCGAAAACATTCCTGAAAACTCGCACTTTACCTTTGACATTTTATTATCCATGTCTTCCTTAAGGTCCGAAAGACCACAATTTTTCGAAAGTTGGAATTATGTTGATTTCTATACATACTTCAGTCTGGCACCAGGAAAAAGCATTGCGCCTATTGAAGCCAGGCTCTCTGATTTAAACATTCCAGACTTAAAGAATGTATCCTACTCATTGACTTTTGAACCACTCTCACAGGCTTATCTCTACTCGGATGCCAAGCGACAACCCGGAGATACTGGTCAGCTCAAAAAACTGTTAGTTTTTCTGACTGCCGGCCTACTAATTTTACTTGTCGCATTCATAAACTTTGTCAACATCCGCATTGGACAAACTTCACAGAGGCTGGATGAATTAAAATTGCGAAAATACTTGGGTGCACAAAGAAATGACATTATCAGTCACTTCATAACAGATACTTTTATTCATAGCATCCTGGCAATCACCATCGCAATATTGTTTATTATAGTGTCATGGCCCTATTTTGAAAATTTCGTTCAGATTGATTTCGTACCAACCAGCATCTTGAACTCAAAACACGTATTACTAGCTTTCTCGTTCCTACTTACTATGGTCCTTGCATCCGCCCTGGTGCCGGCACTCAAACTACTTTCATTTAACAAAGTCCGATTTCAAAACAGAAAAAGTACAGGTTTTACTTCCCGTGCTCTTTTACTCTTTCAATTTACAGTTGGCGCTATTTTAATTTCATCTACATGGGTAATATCAGACCAACTTAAGTATTTGATCACTCGGGACCCTGGCTATGCATCAGATCAAATGCTAGTGCTTGATTTTGCTGATGACATTCAGGTTCAGAAAAATATTGAAAATATTAAGAGAGCATTCCTTTCTCATCCACACGTACGTAGCATTTGCTCCTCCAGGACCCTACCAGGCAACTTTTTTCCTAAAGCAGATACCTACATAGAAGCTGAGACGGGGGAAATGCAAGTGGCGGCTCTTGATTTATTCCAAATTGATCATGATTTCATAGATCATTTTGAGCTGGAGCTGGTGTCTGGTCGAAATTATGACAAAGATCGACCTAAAGACCTTTCAGAGTCTTTAGTAATCAATGAGGCGGCGGCACGGCAGTTTGGATATAATGATGCAGATAAAATCATCGGTAAGCGATTCGAACAATGGGGCAAAAAGGGAGAAATAGTGGGTGTGGTTAAGGATTTCAGTTATCAATCATACCACCATAAAATCAATCCTATGACTTTGACGCTAGGCCCTACCTCTTCCTTTAGCTACCTTGTATTACAGTTGGAGACTTACGATCTGCAATCTACTCTTACCAGCGTCAGACACATTTGGGAAAGACACATTCCTCAGCGTCCATTTTTATTTCAATTTCTAGATCACGAGGTACAAAAATCCTATGCATCGGAGGTGCAGGTTCGCCGCGTAGTAGAAGTCTTTGCGGTTATCGCTACTATTCTGGCTATTCTGGGATTATTTGGTATATGTATGATATTACTCGTTTCACAGCAAAAAGAGATTGCGATTAGAAAAGTATTGGGAGCCAGGATCACTTCACTGATAGCACAGTTTAGCAAGAAATACATTATGCTGATCTTATCTGGAATACTAATCTCTGTCCCCATCACACAACTTATATTGGAACAATGGCTTGATCAATATGCCTATCGTGTTTCTATCCAATGGTCATCCTACTTGTGGTCAACCATTATAATACTTACCCTGACTATTTTGACTATAACAAGTCTGGTGGCAAGGTACGGAATCTCTAATCCAGCAGATATATTTAACAGGGAAACGAGATAGGCCAAAAATTATAAATGAATATCGATGCCCATCTTTCCTTCTTAAATGGAAAGACAAATCAACACCTACATATTTATGAAATCAAGTGCATTAAAAGACCTTATTCCCGTAATATCTTTCATACTACTGAGTTATGTCGCTCTGTCGCAGCAGACTCATGCTACAGATATTTCTGTGAGGAGTGTTTACCCTCCTAAAGGTAAATATGATGTTGGTTTCAGGCACTATCTCACTTATGATTCAACCCGCACATACAAACGTTTATTTGACTGGACCGAAAAGTCTTCATTCCGACCTATCCCAGTAAGTATATGGTATCCAGCCATGAACGGCGTTCCTGATGAAAATAAACTTACCATCAAGGATTACCTGCGTATAGATAGCCAGGAAAAGGAATGGGAGTACCTGCCTGATGAGCAACTCTTAAATTGGTTTGAGTTTCCGAACAACCCCAAAAATAACGCATTGATGGACTCAGTGGCATGGTCGCTACCTGAAGCACCGATGGTGGATGAATCTTTTCCTGTCATTATTTATGCACCTAGCTACCAGGCTTCATCAATTGAAAACTTTTCTCTTTCTGAATTCCTGGCCAGTAATGGATACATTGTCATATCAAGTCCCAGTCGTGGAACCGAGCACCTATATTTTGATGGAGGATCTACCAGAGATATGGAGACTCAGGCACGGGATATATTGTTTCTTTACGAGGAGCTCGGAAAAATACCTCAAGCGGATAAGAATACAGTAGGTACCATGGGATTTAGTTTTGGAGGGCTTTCCAATGTGTTGGCTCAAATCATACATGAAAAAATCCGGGTGAACGTGAGTCTGGATGGTAGTGTCAAATATCAGTATCCGACTTTGTTGGCTTCAGCAAGTGCTGATATTTCCCGAGTGGATGTTCCTTTTATCCATTTTTCGCAAAAACCTATACCTCTTAGTGTCATGCTGGAAGATGGTATTGATACTTCACTCAATAATAATTTTCAATTTTATAATGATTTAACGAATAGTGCGGCAATTAAAATAGTGATGCAGCATCTTACGCATTCGCAATTCAGCACCCTAGGGGTGCTTTTGAGTGATCGTGATCCTCGGCAGGATATGTCGGAGGAACAAATCGTTGCATCCTACCGATGGATGTCCAGGGTAATTATGGAATATTTAAATATATATTTAAAGCATCCGCAGGAAGGAAAAGAGTATATCGAGTCATTAGCATCTGATGAAGTGCCCTTCACCATTGAGAGTAAGAGACCTTTGCACTCCGGTGCCTCATTTGAAATGTTTCATGACCTTGCAAAATCCAAAAAGTATGCTGATTTGGAGAAGCTGATTGATTCTTTAATGTTCATAGATACCAGCTTCAAGGTGCAGGAGTGGCAGATAAACAACCTGGGATTACAATTAGGTTTTCATCCCATCCGGTATAAGGCCGGGATTGAAGTATTAAATTTAGGAATTCACCTCTTTCCTGAGTCAGGCAACCTGCATGATAGTTTGGCCGAAATCTTACTTTACAACAAAAATCCAGTGCAGGCAATTTATCATTTTAAGGAAAGCCTGCGACTGGATTCTTCAAATTTAAATGCAAGACAACGTCTAAAGCAGTTAGAATAACCTCTATAGAAAGTCTACTTTTCCGCTATCTAAGTTATAATATGCCGGGACGATTTTAAGGGCACCACTATCTGCGGCACTTCTAATAATTGCAGATCGTTCCTTTAATGACTCCACCGTCAACTCCGCATTTTTCTTGACCACGTCTGCAATATCTGCTCCTTCACCTGAAGCTGCAATCGCTGGAGCAATATGTGATAATAAATGATTGAGATTATAGCCATTATCACCACCTCCCACGGCTGCTGTCACGGCACCACAACTTTGATGTCCCAGCACTACGATCACTTTTGTGCCTAAATGTGCAACGGCATACTCAATACTGGCTATTGAGGAGGTGTTAGCTACATTACCAGCCACTCGTATCACAAATAATTCGCCGAGTCCAGTGTCAAATGCAAGCTCCGGAACGACCCGACTATCTGCACAACTTAGAATAATGGCATATGGCTGTTGCCCACCCGTAAGGGAGTTTCTACGTGAGCTGTCCTGCAACTTGCCATCCAATTTGTCAACCACAAATCGCTTGTTTCCTGTCTTGAGTCTATCCAGTACCTGATCAATTTCCATAAAGTTTGAGTTTAATTAAAAAAGATTCTCTTCATCACTAACACTGAAAGATAGTAATGGTTATTCAAAGTCTGGGGTTTCTGGGGAAAATTGGTCTTGTGATCAGGACTGATGATCCTTTAACACAGCACTTTATTGCATAATGAGCAACAGTTCGGCATTGGTGAATATTAACACGCGTGCAGTAGGATGAGTGCCCAGGAAAAAGTACTATTTTTAAGGAATCTGCTTTACAAAAGATCAGCATAATGGATAGGCGCACCTTTTTACGAAATATGTGTATGGCACTGCCCGCAGCCACGTGTATGCCTTACTTCAACCTCCTGGCTGCCCCCTTATTAAAAAGAGTAAAAATCACGGATGTAAAGTGCGTCCGCGTTAAAATTGGGTTTCGCATTAGCCCCATTGTAAAAATTGAAACGGATGCCGGCATCGTCGGTATAGGGGAGTGTCATCATGATGAAACAGGTCTGGGTGCAAAAGACGTGGTGCTAAATGTTTGTAAGCCTATCTTGATGGGCCAGGACCCATTCGATCTGGAGCGTCTGGTATTCAAAATGAGTACCCGGACATCCTATTATGGTGGTAATCATGGAGTAGCTACACATGCCATCACCGGGGTTGAGTTTGCCATGTGGGATATCATTGGCAAACTCACTGATCAGCCGGTTCATCGTATTTTGGGTGGTGGATCGCATGTATCTGAAGTCAGAGCCTACTTGTCATCGGGACCTCGTGACATGCTTAGTAAGGACTCCTGCGCTGAATTTGCTGAGCGGGTGCACAAATTTGGTTGGACTGCGGCCAAAGTAAATGTCCTGCGAGATCAGGAATGGGACAAACTGGATAATCGTCGGTTGTCGAATGGCGAGGTCGATCGAAATGCGCAGGGATATCAAAATCTTCGGGATGCCGTGGGATCGGACTTTGATATCGCTGTTCATTGCCATTGGGAGTTTGATTTTGATAGCGCATTGCGGCTGGCCAGAGCCATGGAACCCATCCGGCCTATTTGGATGGAGGATCCCATGCCCATTGCCTTCAATGAACAGTGGGTCAAACTTACGGAGCAGTCACCAGTGCCCATCCTGTGTGGAGAAAACCTCTATGGAAGAACAGACTTCAGACCCTTTATTGTACATCAGGGTGTCAACATGATTGAGATCGATGTGTCAATGGCTGGTGGTCTCCTGGAGGCTAAAAAAATCGCCGATCTGGCAGAAACGTATTTGATCCCGGTGGCTACCCATAATGTAGCCGGTCCGATTGCTACAATTGCTTCGGCTAACTTTGCCGCATCAGTACGTGAATTTCTGGCACACGAAGCATTCATGGTTAGTGATTCTAACCGGGAAGGAAACGGTATCAATGGCGATCCTGAAGTCCTGGGATATGATAAACCCGTGATTCAAAATGGTCATATTCAGCTGAGTGATCGACCTGGTTTCGGTATCCAGCTCAATGAGTCATTAATACGTGAAAAATATCTTGTCGAAGGCGAAGACTGGTGGGATTAGTACCTTCACCGCCGTGAAGGATTATAATATTCAGACAGAGAGACTTTTCATATCCCCTTTAACAGCCACTGATATCGATGCTATGCATGAGCTTCATTGTCACGAGGCAGTAGCTAAATATAACACCATTGGGATCCCCAAAGACAGACAACAAACCTCACAACTGCTCAGCCCCATACTTAAGATTATGGGACGCAGAAACCCCACCCAAATAGCCTGGACTATTCGGGAAGCGATGTCTGGAGAATTTGTTGGGGAGTTAGGAATTCGCTTAGCCGCTACACGCTTTCAGATGGGTGAAATCTATTACAACCTTATTCCTACCAAGTGGGGTAAGGGCTACGGAATAGAAAGCTGCAAAGCATTACTGCAGTTTGCCTTTAATATCCTTGATCTGCATAGAATAGAAGCTGGTGTGGCCGTAGAAAACACCAGGTCAATACGCTTACTGGAACATCTGGGGATGACTCAGGAAGGTCGTAAGCGGAAAATCCTGCCACTAAGGACAGGTTGGAGTGACAACTTCATGTATGCCATTCTTAAAGAAGAATTCATACCCGTGTAGAATATCATCAATGCAGAATTGTATTTCTTTGCATCATGATTTATGCGATTGGTGATATACATGGATGCCTCACAGCACTGCAAACGCTGTGGGAAGCGATGGATGTTCAAAAAAGCGATACCATAGTACTATTGGGAGACTACATTGATCGTGGTCCAAATAGTCCTGACGTTCTGGATTGGATTATTAAAAAACAACAGAAATACAATATCATAACGCTACGGGGCAACCACGACATCTACATGCTGGAGGGTAGCGAAAATCCCGAATTATTTCGAAAATGGATGCGATATGGTGGTGAAGTCACACTGGAATCCTATGGCGTCAATAAGAATAAAAACTGGTTGGATTACATTCCTGAAAATCATCTCAACTTTCTGGAACGCACCCTGCCCCTGTATGAAATAGAGAATTACATTTTCGTGCACGGAGGTCTCCAACCCGGTGTATCATTACCTGATCAGCCAGACCAGGCATTATTTTGGAAAAAATATTACGTGCCGGAAAAATACCGGGATGGTAAGACCGTACTATGTGGACATACTTCCCGAAAAAATGGAGAAATTTCTGATTTTAGGCATACGATCTGTCTAGACACGTATGCTTATGGAGGAAAATGGTTGACAAGCCTAAACCTCGATACAGGTCATTATTGGCAAGCAAATCAAAAAAAGAAAATACGTAAAAGACACTTGCGTACCCAGATTTAAAAAATTAATCTATTATTTAGAAATAACTCATACTGTCCGTCACCACGTGATTCGAGGTTTCATGCGTTACGGTAAAATTAAATCCAGGATGGATAGCAAATGCCCCCATCTCTCCTTTTTTATTAATTGCAATAAAGCAAGCCTGAAAATCTTTTGCTTTGGTCTTATCACGGCGAACAATTCTCTCAACAGTTTTTTGACAGGCTTCTTGCGGAGTCAGTCCATCACGCATAAACTCGACAACCAAATGTGATCCGGCAACACGAATTATTTCTTCACCTTGTCCGGTTGCAACAGCGGCCCCTACTTCATTGTCGACAAAAAGACCTGAGCCAATAATGGGTGAATCTCCCACTCTACCTCGCATCTTAAACCCCAGTCCACTGGTGGTACACATGCCTGATAAATCTCCATTCTGATCCAGGGCAATCGTACCCATAGTATCATGATTGAAAGAACCATCCTCCATTTTACCGGGAGGTTTGATATTTTCCTTTTGATTTAATTCAATATTCTTTTGAGGTTTATATTCAGAAGTTATCAACCAATTCTTATAGGCTTTTTCTGCACTTTCTGATAATTCACCAGACTCGAGTGGGAATCCTTCACTCAAAGCAAATTGTTGTGCTCCCTGCCCTACAAGTAAAACGTGAGGGGTATTCTCCATCACTTTACGTGCAACTGATACCGGGTGCTTTATTCGCTCCAGGAATGCCACACCCCCACAATTAGCCTTTTCATCCATGATGCAGGCATCTAATGTCACATGCCCGTCCCGGTCCGGATTACCACCCAGACCTACACAACAGCTGATGACATCCTCAATGGCAATTCCTCCCTGTTCCACGGCATCGATTGCTTTACCTCCCGCATTCAGTATTTTCCATGCGGCCTCATTGGGAATAGGTCCACTGTCCCAGGTAGATAATACTAATGGCTGCGCTGCAATCCCTGCAGATGATCTAAATCTCTTCAGATTTAACAAGGGAACTGACCAAAATGAAGTTTTAATAAAAGCTCTCCTCGACTTATGCTGCATAACTATTTTTCTTTTTAACACCCCTAATAAATCACATCTAGAATCAAGATAATATATTTCTGCCTTATGCTCTGATGATAGTGGGCGGAACCAAAATCAGGATGCGGCTTTATCCTAAAAATCGAGGTAAAGATGTTAGTAAAAAGTACAAATGGCAAACTGATTTCGCTTTGATATGTGATGGCTAATAACGTACCTTCGAATCCAGTCTTAGAAAACCGATACCCTTAGCTTCCCGATCACCAAGAGGACTCCCAATCCGATTATTTTATTTATTAAAATTAGGAAGGACGTATGAAAAGTCAAGCGCATATATTAAATGGTGATGCTCTGAAAGATCGATTTCCCAGTGAAATTCCAGGTAAAGTGCATGTGATGCGGGAATGCATGGTAGACGGTCCTGTCAACCCGGGTGGAGATCAGGACCTCTTCTCACTACGGGCTGATTTTCTCCAAAAATCTTATCAAATAGATCCGTCAGAGTATGTATCAAAAACAGTGCACGAAATAGAGCGCATCTCTGCGATAGGTGAGTCTACAGACATTAATCTGTGGTTTGAGGAAGATCTGTTTTGTCAGGTGAATTTCTGGTATACGATCAGCTTGCTGCAGGCTAACAAATATCAGAATGCCCTTTTCTTCGTCCCACCCAAAAGTGATTTCCCGTATTCATTTGCTAACATGCACCCCTTTGATCTGATTAGTGCTTATCATCATCGCATTCCGATCAAGGAAGAGGAACAGGAAGCGTTAGGCACCTTGTGGAAGGCATACCAGAATAAGGACCTTGACCAAATGCACAACATAGCAGGGATTTACCACCTTAAATATCCTTTCCTCGAATCCGCCGTGGAAGCTTTTGAAGCCTCATTACCTACAGCAGAAAGTCCCGGAAGACCTACTGAGGTAATTCTGGATATTATTCGGAAGCATGAGACGACAGACTTTGGTACAGTATTCAAACATTTCTGTCGGGAGGTACCCATCTATGGATATGGTGATCTACAAGTACGAAAACTACTGGATGAAATCACGACGCATACAGTACCATCCTAAACCAAATGGAAGCAACCTTCGAAGACCATCTTTATGAGGGGATCACCCCTGCCAATCTCACGAAGGGCAGATACCTCTCATGCAGGTTTATAGGTTGTAATCTTATAGAAGCTGATCTGTCCAACTACTCATTTGTAGATTGTACATTTTCTGATTGTAATCTCAGTATGTCTAAGATAGAGATGGCAGCCTTCAAATCGGTTTCATTTGATCACTGTAAGATGTTGGGGTTGCGCTTTGATCTGATCCATCCATTTCTCTTTAAGATCGAAATCAGGCACTGTATACTTGATTTGTCAAACTTCAGTGGAGTCGACCTTTCCAAAACCACCTTTGATCAGTGTCAGCTCCGAGAGGTGGATTTTACGAATGCCAACCTGACTTCCGGGAGCTTTGATGATTGCGACTTACATCTTAGCACCTTTGTAAATACCCATCTAGAATCCTGTGATTTCCAAACTGCACGAAACTTCACGATAGATCCAACCCGAAACATGATGAAGAAGGCCGTCTTTGACAGACTTAATATTGAAGGCCTGGTCCGTCATCTACCCATTGTGATCAAATGAGTCTTAAAAGTGAGCTCATGAGAAAAGAAAATGCAATTGAATCCGAATATTAGTATCTTTGCGGTAGCAAAAGATTACAGAAAGTAGTAATCTAAGTGAATTTTTTAGCATCTATGTGTGTTAACTATTTGTCTTGGGGAAAGCCCCGGGACATTTCGAAGCATTTTCGTTTGTGTTACGGATAGTAAGATCCTCCCCTCATCGTTTAAGTGCGTCGGCTATATTCTACTCATATCCAGTCGATTGAGTAGAATAGACTTCTCTGGAGCATCGAAGTTATGATGTGCGCGCTGTGAATTGTCTCTTAGAAGTTTTTGATTTTTGGTTTATCGTTTGGAAGGAACTCCTGCCTATTAGATCAGTAGTCCTACCAAGTATTTTTAATTTTTTCAATCTTTTTTTATGAACATTTTTGTTGCAAAATTGGACTACGGTGTCCGTGAACCTGAACTACGCTCTGCTTTCGAAGATTATGGTGAAGTAAGTTCCGTTAAAATCGTTATGGACAGAGACACAGGTCGCTCCAAGGGGTATGGATTTGTTGAAATGCCCAATGCCAGTGAGGGTCAGGCAGCAATTGATGCACTGAATGGTGCAGAAATGAATGACAGAGCCATCGTGGTTAAGGTAGCTAAACCTAGAGAAAACAACAACCGCTTCAACAGAGGTGGTGGCGGCGGTGGTGGATATAACCGCAGATACTAATACCTGCAATAGCAGTTTAAGAGAAAACGGTGTTCGGCATGGCTGGACACCGTTTTTTTTTACCAACAGCCTGTCGTTGATAGCCTGCGGCAACATTCTTCCTGACTTCAACGTATTTAAAATTGTGATGGCCAACCTAAGATACTTCAGCTTTATTTTCCTTTTATTGACCGTATGGGCCTGTGATAAGGACGAGACCTCGCCATCCTTTACCTACCAGGTAGCCATGCAATACCGCCCCCATGTACAGACATTCATCATGGAAGCAGAAAAAAGGGGTATCCAAATCGACACAACAAACCTTATCATGGAAGGCGTCGAAACTCTCCCTGACTCAATCTGTGGCCTTTGTAATCACACCTCCAGTCAAAGTGACCGACAGAAGGTCGTTCAATTCAACACAAGTCAGCACTGTGCAGAAAGTCTGATAGAACTGGAGGCTCTGGTCCTGCATGAACTTGGTCATTGTTTCCTGGGAAGACTGCACGATGACACACTCCTACCCAACGGAGATCCAAAAAGTATAATGAAGACGGGTGGGAGAAAAATGTATGCTCCCTGCACCTACCAGTTTGGCAATGAGCCATGTGACAATACTTTCAAGCGAGCCTATTACCTGGACGAGTTATTTGATCCAGCTACTCCTGTACCTGACTGGGCTCAATAAACTCATAGTTTTTTTAGATATTGATTCAAAATCTATGATACATGCATTTGGTACAGTTGGTACACCCTGAAATAGGAAGAAGAATCGCTCTCGTTGAGGGAAAAGATCTCATACTCATCAATCAATACAGCACCGCCTATCACCTGGCGAAAGACGCATTAGCACAAGGTGGTAAGATGACCGATCTGGTAGACAAGTTTCTATCCAAAGAATTTCTGGACTACGATCCAATTTATGAGGGTACTGCAACCTGGAAACTACTGCCTGCCTTTGATCATCCCATAAATCCAAATAATTGCATGGTTGCAGGCACAGGCTTAACGCACAAAGCCAGCGCAGAGAATCGTCAGAAGATGAATGAGGCGGAGGGAGCAGATGCTTTGACGGATAGCATGAAAATGTACTTCTTGGGAGTGGAAGGCGGGCGACCGCCGAAGGGAAATATAGGGGTGCAACCGGAGTGGTTCTACAAAGGAAATGGATCGATGCTTTGCGGGCATAATGACCCATTGGACATTCCAAACTACGGTGATGATGGTGGAGAGGAACCCGAGGCTGCCGGCATATACCTGAATGATGATGAAGGAACACCCTGGCGTATCGGTTTTGCTATCGGCAATGAATTTAGTGATCATGTAATGGAAAAAAAGAATTATCTGTACCTGGCACCATCAAAGATCCGTAAATGCTCAATCGGTCCGGAATTAGTGATCACGGAGACCATTGGTGATATTCGAGGTCATGTCAGGATTTACCGTGATGGAAAGGTCTTTTGGGAAAAAGCAGTCAAGACCGGTGATACCAATATGGCCCATAGTCTTGAAAATCTCGAGCATCATCATTTCAAGTATCAAAATCACCGTTTGGCTGATCAGGTGCATATTCACTTTTTTGGTGCAGATGCTTTTAGCTTTGGCGAACAGATCAGGCTACAAGCAGGGGATATCACTGAGATCGAATGGACCGGACTGGGTCGACCATTGAGGAATGTGATACGTACGCATGACTCAGAAGAGAAGCTCGTAGAACCTAAAATGATGGTTTGATGTCCATATACTAAGGCAGGATTTCATCATAATAGCCTGTCATGGACAGTGATAGATATAAATGATGTACTTTCATAGCTTCACAAGTGCCCCGGAGCCTCCACCAAACACCTTCAATATCGGCATAACCTTTTCTTATGATGTCTGACGAAGAATTTATCGAAGCGATAAAGGCAGGAGGCAAACGTATGGATAATGCCATGTTAAGACTCTACAAAGAACAGTCGCTGCGCATCGACATTGTGGGTCTACTCCGCAAATGGGGGGCTTCAGAACATCAGGCAGAAGACCTTTTTCAGGATGGAATCTGTGCATTGATTATTAATATCAGAACGAACAAATTTAGGGGAGATGCATCTGTAAAAACCTATCTATCAACGATTTGCCGCAATATTTTTTTTAAATCAATCAAAAAAGAAGTACGACACAATGAGCTAAAGGGTAACATTTCTGACAATGAAACGGACCAACATACACCAGAACTCGAAATATTGGATAAGGAAAGGCAATATGTGTTGGACCTCATCCTCGAAAAGATGGGCAAAACCTGTAAGGAAGTATTAAAACTTTGGGCAATGAGATACAGCATGCAGGAAATCGCATCCCACATGGAATATAAAAGTGCGGGGATGGCCAGAAAGAAAAAACATGACTGTTTGAAACGTCTGATTGCTTTCTCAAGGGAAAACATGAACCTCATTAAAGGAATTTAATCATGGACGCTCTACTAATAGACTTATTCGAAAAGTTTCGGGCTGGGGAAATGAATCAGACTGAAATGACAGAATTTGAAGAAAGGCTACGAAAAGAAGACGACCTTGCGGCCTCATATCAACACTTTTTGCTGGCCGCTGAAAGTGCTGAGTTCCTGGCCTATAAAGATCTCAAGAATAAGCTCCGGCAGGCGAGTACGGAGACCAGTGCAAAATCTCCCCGAAGAAGAATAAGCAGATGGGCAATTGCCGCCAGCATCCTGATCCTCATTGGGCTCCTGCTTTTTAAAGGTTGGCAGTATGGATCTCCTCAGCTCATAGATCGGTATGTCCTGGAGCCTAGATTTAGTAATAATCGTTCCAACGATATTGACGACTGGACAGAGGTCAAACAAATGCTGGATCAGGGTGATTATGAGATGGTGCTTGATGACCTCTCTATGCGCAGACCCAATGATCCCTTCTCCAGCCTGGTAAGGGGGTACGCATTGCTCAAGGCGGATCAGGCCGATGAGGCTATGTTGGTCTTTTCAGAACTCAGTGAAACTACTTCAAATTACCAGCAGCAAGCACAATTTCAATTGGCACTGGCTCTTTTGCAAGCCGGTGAGACGACAGATGCCATTTCTACACTGGATGAGATAGCCATTCATCCGGACCACGATTATAGTCCGGCAGCCATAAATCTACTGGATGACATTAACAGTTGCTGGCGGTCATTCTCATTCTCCGATTGAGTTAAACTCACTGGCAATGAGGCTGCATTACACTTAAGTCGACAAAGGCCATTTTGGTTCAACAGTGTACTTTGAGGTAGTGATAAACTACAATGAAGT
>JAUILM010000722.1 GCA_030432855.1 Bacteroidia bacterium | reverse complement strand
CAAGATGCATTACAATGAGGCCTTACTTTATTATACCACAATACCTAATAATGATGCTGGTACCTCACAGGATATTTTGAGTTCAGCAGCGACCGTAATATCCAACAATAATTCATCTTTCTTCGCTTTTACGGGTAATGATCTATACCGTGCTGAAGCACCTGACTGGATGTATCACTGGGGCTCTAACAATCCGAAGGCCAATCTGGGTAATCTTTGTCATCTATTCGTAAAGTACAATGTGGCTTCCGGATTTAATCAAAGTCTTGCCCGAAGAGCTGCTGAGCAGCTGCACTACTTTCATGGAGTCAATCCCCTGGGCATTGTCTATTTATCCAATATGTATGGGTACGGCGGGGATCGGTGTGCAGATGAAATATACCATACATGGTTTAATGATGGCACTGATTGGGATGATGCACTGAACTCTCCGATTGGTCCTGCACCGGGCTTTTTGGTAGGGGGACCAAATGCAAGTTTCTCGGTAGGAAGCATCTCTCCACCGGCGGGTCAGCCACAGCAGAAGTCATATCTTGATTTCAACGATGGATTTCCCGACAATTCATGGGAAATCACTGAACCATCCATAAGTTATCAGGCATCCTATGTACGGTTCCTTGCCAATTATGTCAACCTGCAGATGACGACTGATTTGACCAATATTCAGGCAGAAAATACCTGTATTGAGATCTTTCCCAATCCTACCGGTGATCACTTCTACCTGAAGGGACACCTGAGCAACTATGATATTGGCATTTATGATGCGGGTGGCGAACTGGTGAACAATGTGTCAGCACTGGGTAGTTTGGCCGTCGTGGATATTTCAGCACTGGTCTCCGGGACCTTCTTTGTGAGGATTGAAAATAAATCAAATAGCAATCTCTGTGTTCAGAAAATGATCAAGCAATAAATTCAGTGCTTACCCTATAATACTTGATGTAGAGAATCAGATGTGTCGTATTATTGTTGGATAAATCATCGCCCATGCGCATCTGCCTATACCTGTGTTTTCTCCTGCCACTCCATCAGTGTCAAAAGGCAGAAACTCAACTCCAACCTGATTCTTTTTGGCAAAAGATTAGCCCTGCGGATGCTGGACTAGATCCAGAACTACTGAAAGAAGCCACGGACAATGCAAGACGATTGAGCAATCTCTTTTCGCTGTTGGTGGTGAAGAATGGAAAGATCGTGGTCGAGGAGTACTTTTCGGGCCATGATAGCCAGGATAAGTTTCATCTTAGATCAATCACCAAAAATATTACCTCCGCCGCTACGGCAATTGCAATTGAAGAGAAACTATTGGATAGTATGGGAGCCTCTATCGCTCCATACTTTTCGCAATACACTGCTGAGAGCAAGGAGTCGGTAACTATTCAAAATGTACTCAACATGCAGACTGGTATTGAGTGGAGTGAAGATGAAGAGGTAATTGCTCTTATTGATCATCTCATTGAGGATCCCATAGCGGATCAACTGGATCGAGACTTTGCCACTGCACCAGGTACGGCATTCAATTATAATTCGGCTAACCCACATCTGCTTGCCGAAATGATATCAAATACATCGGGTCAATCTTTTGAGCAGTTTGTCCGGGAAAATGTGATGGATGTTTTGGGTATAGGTGATGTGGAATGGGAGCGTGATCCACAAGGTAGGGTATGGGGAGGTTTTGGTTTGCAAATGACGGCTAGAGATCTGGCGCGATTTGGACTACTCTATCTTAATGATGGAGAATGGAATGGGGAAGCCCTGGTACCTGAGCAATGGGTAGAAAAATCCGCAGTAGGCCAGACCGAGACACCATATGATAATACCTTTTATAGTCTGCAGTGGTGGATATCTGACAGCAGGGACACGCCGCTTTTTTACGGTCAGGGGTATGGAGGACAGGGCTTACTTTTACTGCCGGCGCATGAAATGATGGTGATAGTTTTTCAAAAACACCTTGTCACCGGCGATATTTCCAATAGACAATGGTCTGATTTTATATCTCAGGTTTTTAACCCCATCTTTAGTGCCATAGAATGAACCGAATGGTCCGGGATGATATTTTAATAATAGTGGGAGATCAATGTACCTTGGAAGCCCTGTCTATAAGAAATACACTTGAGTATTTTGGATACAAGGTTCAGGTTAGATATATAGGTCGTCCCCATGATTTTATGAATATCCTTTCGATGGAAAACAAAGTCGATTTTCTTTTGATTTGTAATCATGGACAGAGTGGAGGGTTTGTCATGCCTGACCTGGGAGAAGATGTATACCAGTCAGATCAACCACGGGGATTGATTCAAATCAGTGACCTGACAAATCGGGTGAAGTTGAAAGATGCAATTGTTTTAAGTACAGCCTGTGGCGTGGGATATGAAACGATGAGTAAGGTGTTTTTGGAGGGTGGTGCCCGAGCATTTATTGCACCAGGAGACTATGTGGAAGGTAGTGCGGGCCTCTTGTTTGTGCTGCAATATTTCTATATGTATTTACTTGAAAATAATTCTGACCGTGCTTTTAGAAGTGCGGCATCAGTTGATAGAGAAACAGCATTATTTAGATTATTTAAGTGACCATTTATGGAACAGAATTATTTGGACAGTGTTAAGAGACAATTTCTTTACTACCGATCACTGGGTCAGAAGACCTTCAATCAATTGACTGATGAAGATTTATTTTGGCAATTTAATGAAGCTTCAAATTCTATCGCGGTCATAGTAAACCACATGTCCGGAAATATGAAATCCCGTTGGACAAATTTTCTCGAAGAAGATGGGGAGAAAGCATGGAGAAACCGGGATCGTGAATTTGAAAGCATTCTAAAAAGCAGAAATGATGTGCAACAAGCCTGGAATGAGGGATGGGCCTGCTTATTTAAAGCACTTGAGTCTGTAAATGAGGAAAACTTTGGTCAGGAAGTATTCATACGAAATATGGGCCATACGATTTTGGAGGCAATTAATCGGCAATTGACGCACTATGCTTACCATGTTGGCCAGATCGTTTATATTGGTAGAATGATTAAAGGAGATGCTTGGGTGAGTCTTTCGATACCGAAGGGAAAATCTGTGCAATATAATCAGGCGAAATTTGCAGAACCGAAGCGAACGCAGCATTTTACCGATGAGTTTCTTGATAACGATGATAAAAAAATATAGATAATGGATTTAGGACAATTCTCTGTAAGTCTCACCGTAAAGGACATCAAGACGAGTATTGAATTTTATGAAAAATTAGGGTTTGAAATCATTGAGGGAGGTCACTTAAATAAGGCATTTCCCGACAGTGAAACCTCGAAATGGAGAATATTGCAATCAGGTACTACGGTGATTGGACTATTTCAGGGTATGTTTGATCAGAATATTATGACGTTCAATCCCAAGGATGTTCGATCAGTACAACGTGAATTGCAAGCAAAGGGCATTGCTCTGGTAAAAGAAGCTGACTTGACCACTGAAGGTCCTGAGTCCATCGTTTTAATTGACCCTGATGGAAATCAGATCCTGATGG
>JAUILM010000721.1 GCA_030432855.1 Bacteroidia bacterium | reverse complement strand
TGTATATGAAAACACACATTTAGAACGAGTCAACAGGACAATCAAAAGACAATATTTAAAAAAATGGTCCATCAACAATAGTTATGAACTCAATCGCAAATTAAAGGACGCTATAGATGCTTACAACTATGACAGACCCCACCATGCACTTAGCAAAGCTACACCGGTATCATATGAACTTCGATTAGAAGCAACACCTAAAAACCAGCATAAGATGCTAAAAATATTTACTATTGATCAGCAAGCGGATTTTACAGATCCAGCGCAGATTAGATTATTTAACGATTAACTAAATCTGTCAACACTATTCAGGACAATACAAAAAAAAATCCGGACACCGGAAACCGGATACCGGACACCAGTCTAAACGGAGACGTTTTTTTTTATAAAACTTAATTATTCCCGATCCACTTTCTAAATCTTACCGCATTTTCCTTGCTGATGAGTACGGGATTTTGAGTACCTGGATTAAGATGTAATTCAATTTTATTTTGGGCCGTAGATTTGAATCTGTCGATGGCGTCCAGGAGAACAAGATATTGTCGATTAACCCGAAATGCAATTGTGGGGTCAACCTTTTGTTCTATCTCGGTCAGATTTGAGTCCATGATATATGTCTCACCTTCTGAGGTGCGCACAAATGTGATTCTATGTTCGGTAAAAAAATAAGCGATGTCCTTGATTGATACAGGAATGTAGGCACTGCCCTGTCGCACAATGAATCGCTGACTAAATTCTTGCTCCAACCGCGAACCATTCAGCTCCTTCAAAGCAGATGGCTGATATAGCGACTGGAGATCCCTGGCCTTTTCCAGCGCTTTGATGAGTTTTTCCTGAGAAATTGGTTTGAGTAAATAATGAATCGAATGATATTCAAACGCTTTCAACAAATAATCATCAAAAGCCGTAATAAAAACAACGGGAAATAATATCTCTATTTCGTCAAAAAGTGCAAATGAAGTATCATCAGCCAATTGAATATCAAACAAACCCAGATCCGGTTTGTCACTTACTTGAAGATAGGTGACTGCCTCTCTCACACTCTCAAGAATGTCTAAAACATGAATATCAAATTGATTCTGTTCTTCCAGAATACTCAGTACGCGTTTCGCCGCTTTGGGTTCGTCTTCAAGAATTAAAACATTCATCCATGTGAGAGCTTCAGCAGAGGCATTTGCAAGGTAAAGAATTCTTCGCTTTGCGTTAGGCTAATACCCTTTCCTATTATCTTTTGAAATCGATCATTTAAATTCTGCAGACCTATCTTGGTCGAGGGACGATCTAATTTTCGCTTGATTTTTTTATTTCGAATCACTATGGAATCCTCGGAAAATCGGACATCTAAGACCAAATGATTTGAGCGAGACACTTCATTGTGTTTCACTGCATTTTCGACCGCTACCATTAAGGAGACAGGCGGTATGAGATACTTATTTTCCTGTTCTTTTACATCCACTAAATTTATTTCAAAGGCATCTTCATGTCGCAAAGACATCAGCCGGGCATATGACTGCATAAAGTCAATCTCATCCCGAAGCAATACGAGATCTTTTTCCTTACTCCTCAGAATATAACGATAAACATCAGCCAGACTTTCCACAAAAGACTTGGCTTTCACAGGCGCAAAGTCGACGAGATAGGAGACGCTATTTAAAGCATTAAACATAAAGTGAGGGTCGATCTGGTTTTTCAGTGCTTCCAGCTCAGCCTGGATTTTGGCGCGTTCTAATTCAGCTGTTTTTAATTGTTCGAGTTCTGTGTGTTTTGCAAATAATACTTTTTCATAAATATTGGTTACAAACAAAACACACACTACGATGACTACGGTCGTAATAAGCAGAACCTGATAGGACACAGGACTCACCATAAGGATCTTCCATAAGGTAAGTAAAAGAAACGCCACCGGACCGGTATAAAAAATATTTAATCCCAATGTCAGTGTGAATTTCTGCAACCTGGAAGTGCCTTTAAAAATCACCGGGTAATATCTAAGTACCAGATATCGATTCCCCTGCCAGACAATAGCTGCAATCGCAATGAAATACAAGTGACTTAGGATCACCTCCAGGGTAATGCCCTCGTCAAACGATATCAGCCCCGTAGCACTGGGTATGACCAGCCCAAAAAAAGGGATTCCAATTAGTCGAACCACCTGATCATCGATAGACACTTGGGTGGGGATCTCTATGTTTGCCTGCTTAATCATGATTTCTTCCGCTTTAAACCTGGGAATTCCGCTTCACGCAGATTCATAGAGCTTTCCATATACAAGACGTATAAGGATCGCTAATTTCACTAAAAATCACAGAAAAAGTCAATAAAAATGGAAATGACAATTAATCATCTGGCCGTTTGGGTAGCCGCACTTTCCACTTTTTTACTAGGGGGGCTCTGGTTTTCACCCATTCTTTTTGGAAAAGCCTGGCAAACTGAAAATCAATTAAGTGACGCCGATCTGAAGACTGCTAATACCGGGAAAATTATGGGACTATCATTCCTCTTCGCTTTAATCATGTCCTACAATCTTGCTTTCTTTCTCAATGACCCATCGATTGATGGTGGAATGGGAACCATGTATGGATTCTTCACAGGTTTTGGATGGATCGCAATGGCTATTTTTATTATTGGTCAATTTGAACACAAATCTACCCGGTACATGCTGATCAACGCAGGGTACATGACCATAGCTCTCACCTTAATGGGTTTGATCATCGGACTATGGAAATAGACACCAACATCTCCCCTACTTCATATCTTCGGAAGTTTCCAGGGGGTCCTGTATTTTGGCTCAAGAAACTTATTGGCAGCCGATTGATCAAAACGATGCTTGCTCTCATCCCAGGTCAAGTGATGCACTCCCGATCGGACGGCAATATTTGCCATATGAGCAGCAATAGCTACCGCACGACCTTCTGCCACGGTGCAGGCAGGAGCTTTTCGACTTTTAATACAAGCCACGAAATCCTCCGGATGCTTTGAGTGTCCATTTTGGCCCTTGATGGGACCGATCTTTTCCACTTTTCCGGTTTTAGTTTCGGGGTCATATTCAGGAAATACTTCATATTTTGATCGGTCCGCCACAATCGTTCCATGCTCTCCCATGAAGGCAACGCCATAATTCTGATCATAGGGTCCTGACTGTTTGCCCGCAAAGTGTTCCCAGTGGATCAGATAATCATCATACTCGAACGTCGCAGAGAGCACATCGGGTGTCTCACGCATTCGATCTCCTAACGGCAATTGATGACCTAGTGAAATCACAGACTTAGGAGGTTTCGTTATCTCCTTCGCCCATAGGGCCATATCTAGAAGATGCACACCCCAATCGGTCATCAGACCACCCCCGTAGTCCCAAAAGAACCGCCAGCTACCATGATAGCGGGCAGGATTAAATGCTCGCTCAGGTGCAGGACCAAGAAACATATCGAAGTTTACACCAGCAGGTACCGATGTATCTGCTGATGCCATGGGACCTAATCCATAACGAAAATTTCCCCAGATATCTA
>JAUILM010000720.1 GCA_030432855.1 Bacteroidia bacterium | reverse complement strand
TTCTTTAGAATTACGAAGTTAGGATTATAAAACTTGAGAGCCGACTAATTGTTTCAGGATTGTTATACTTTTGCGGTACAAAGAAAACACCTTAGAAGCACCAAGTTGCAGATATCATGACGAAAATTACATACTACGGTCATTCCTGCTTTTCCTTCGATCTTGATGGATTCCAATTGCTAGTGGATCCTTTCATATCCGGGAATCCACTGGCAAGTGATATCGATGTGGATAATATTTCGGCAGACGCTATTCTGTTGACCCATGGTCATGGAGATCATGTGATGGATGTGACTAAGATTGCAGGAGAAGATACTCCAGTGGTAACTAATTACGAGGTGGCTAACTGGTGTACCAGTCAGGGACTTAATGGAGTGGGCATAAATCATGGAGGTATCTGGGAAGGTACGTTTGGCTCGGTCAAATACGTACCGGCCATGCATAGCAGTTCGTTGCCGGATGGATCCTATGGGGGAAACCCAGGTGGATTTGTGGTGCAAACTCCTGATGTACGATTTTATATCGCCGGTGATACCTGTCTGACACAGGATATGAAGTTGATTCCATTGCTCTGTGGAAAGATCGATTGGTGCATATTGCCAATAGGTGGTTTTTTCACCATGCATTATCAGGAGGCGGTGCACGCTGCCAAATTTGTAGAATGCCGTCAGGTAATAGGTTGTCACTTCGACTCCTTTCCTCCGATAAAGATTAATCATGCAGACGCTGTAAGCACATTTAGTGCGGCTGGACTTTCATTGAAACTTCCAGCGGTCGGAGAAACGTTTGATATATAAAGATAAATTGAATACATGGGTAAGATCGTTGCCATAGCAAACCAAAAGGGAGGTGTTGGTAAGACCACTTCTGCTATTAATTTAGGTGCTAGCCTGGCAGTGCTGGAATTCAAGGTCCTGATCGTGGATGCCGATCCTCAGGCAAATGCTACGTCAGGTGTCGGTATCGACCTTAACAATGTGGAGCAGAGTCTATACGATTGCATGGTGAATGAAACACCAGCTAAGGACGTGATCCTGGCCACGGATACTCCGAACCTGTCTATCATTCCATCCAGTATCGATCTGGTGGGTGCTGAGCTGGAGTTAGTGAGTCGTTTCAGGCGAGAATTCATTATTCGCGATCTGCTGGTGGATGTCAAGGATGATTACGACTTTGTATTCATTGATTGCCTTCCATCCCTGGGACTGATCACTGTCAATGCTTTGACCGCGGCTGATAGTGTCCTGATCCCCATACAATGTGAAATCTTCGCTCTTGAAGGATTGCAGAAGCTCAAGAACACCATTGATCTGGTGAAGCAGCATCTCAACCAGGAGCTGGAGATTGAAGGCATCGTACTTTCGATGTATGATAAGCGACTCCGATTGGCAAATGTGGTGGTCGATGAAGTGAAGTCACACTCCGAAGATGTGGTCTATGATACAATCATTCACAGAAATAGCAAGGTTGGAGAAGCTCCGAGTATGCATCAACCCGTACTGATGTACGATGCAAATAGTAAGGGGACAACCAACTTCCTGAACCTCGCAAAAGAATTCTTGATGAGAAATAACGTATCCCTTAAGACCAACGTGTAATCAAAACGTCCAGATGGCAAAAGTAAAGAAGCAAGAGCTAGGTAAAGGTATTAGAGCATTATTGGGTCCTAATCCGGATGCGCAGCCGCCGCAGAAAGAAACGCAAGAGGAAGAAAAGGTAGGTGGTATCAATTGGATCGCATTATCGTCCATAGAAATCAATCCCTTTCAGCCGAGAAATGAATTTGATCAGGAAGCCCTGGATGAGTTGGCAGAATCCATCAGGACCTTTGGGTTGATTCAACCGATTACGGTACGTAAACTGGATGGAACTAAGTATCAGCTCATTTCGGGCGAACGAAGATTTCGAGCATCAAAGCTGGCAGATCTGGAGAGTGTACCTGCTTTTGTGCGAGAAGCTAATGATCAGGAAATGCTGGAAATGGCTCTCGTTGAAAATATTCAACGAGAAGAATTAAATCCCATTGAGGTGGCCATTTCTTATCAGCGGCTGATCGATGAATGTGACCTTACACATGATGCACTGAGTGACCGTATTGGCAAGAACCGAAGTACTGTTACTAACTACATACGCTTACTTAAATTACCACCTGCTTTACAACAGGCTCTCAAGCAATCCCGGATTAGTATGGGACACGCCCGTGCTCTGTTGGGTATTCCCACACAAGAAGGACAGATGATCGCTCTTCAACGAGTGCTGCTGGATGATCTCTCGGTACGCGCGACAGAGAAACTGGTACGCGACTATACAGGGGGTGGAAGTAAAAAACCGGCAAAAAAGTCTACACTATCTCCTGAGTATCAGCATGTGGTTGATCATCTTTCGCAGACGCTGGGCACCAAAGTGCAATTGAAGCGCAAGTCTTCAGGTGCGGGTACCCTGCTGATCAAGTTTGGCTCCGACGATGAACTGAATGCGATTCTGGATGCCATGGAGGGCAACTAATCACAGGTCTTTACCGTTTTACGAGCAATGAAAATTTGGCTGACCATTTTCTGTTCCTTTATCGTTTTCTCCGTATGGGGACAGCAGGATCAGACTCCCACGGATTCGCCGGAATTCACCCAGGTTGAGAGACCTAAGAAGAAAAAGGGACGATTTAAGGAGAACTGGAAACTGCCGTATCCCAATCCGTATCGGGCCGGCGTATATTCACTCATTTTACCGGGTGCAGGTCAAATCTATAATAAGCGATATTGGAAGGCTCCAATTGTATGGGGTGGTTTTGCGGCACTTATATACAGTGTAGATTATAATAAGGAACTGATGAAGTGTTTTCAGGAAGCTTATAGTGACAGAGCCGTGGGTATCACTGACAAATATGCTGACCTGATACCCAATATTCAAACGTTGGAGCGATTGAGAAATCAGTACCGAAAAAACCTGCAGATGACCTACATTGGATTCGTGGGGATGTATGCATTGGCGGCATTAGATGCCTATGTAGATGCCCATCTGAAATCCTTTGATATGAGTGATGATCTGTCACTACAGTTTTCACCACTCATATCCGGATCCAGCACTTCAAGCACTACCATCGGTGCCGGGTTTATTCTACACTTTTGATAGGTGCGTCAGATTAGTCCTCCTGAGATCCCGGTAGCATGACGATCTCTGTATAATTATCCGTATCAAATAACTGCTTTGCCATCATCTTGACGTCATCACTATCCAGACCATTTATCAGCTCTTCATAGTTTTCCAGCAAGATATTCTGAGGATCTTCATCGTACATGTATATGCTACGTAAAGCATTGGTCCAAAATCGATTCTCCTCCAGGCCTTTTATTCGCCCCTGACGTTGTAACTCTCTGACCTTGGTGAGTTCTTCCTCGGTTGCTCCGTTTTCCATCACATCCTTGATGTCATTCATGGCTGTGGTGATAAGCTCATCCACTTCACCGGGTTCTGCATTAAAAGATACACGTACACTATATCCTTCCTTAGGGT
>JAUILM010000018.1 GCA_030432855.1 Bacteroidia bacterium | reverse complement strand
CCGGACAAGATGACTTTCGGAGTTTACAGCGATGATTTGCCGAAGATGTGGAAGGCTTTTAAGGACATCTACCAGGTCGTGAAAGCCGCTGGTGGAATTGTGCGAAGAGAAGATGGTAAGTGTCTTTTCATTGAGCGAATGTCTGTCTGGGATCTCCCCAAGGGTAAGAAAGATAAAGGGGAGAAAGCACGTCAAACGGCTATTCGGGAGGTTCAGGAAGAAACAGGGCTGCGATGTGCCATTGAGTCGAAGGTGCTGAATACCTGGCATACCTATCGAGAATCCGATGGGACCCGCATTTTGAAAAAGACAAACTGGTATGAAATGCAGGTGCTGGATGGTGAGGTCATACTGCAGACCGAAGAGCAAATAACTGATCATCGATGGATGGCGCCTGACGTATTTCTGAAAAGTGGTCTGAAGACATATCGATCGATCAGCGGACTGGTTTCGGCTTATTTGGGTCAGTAGAAATCCTTCCCGAAATTTCGATACCTAAATCTCGAGAACTGGCATAAAAGGGACTCTCAATATTGGGTCTACTCGGAGACAAACTCTATCTTACCCGTAGTAAGGTAGTTTCTCTTACCAATTTCGCAACCACATAAACATACTGCATACATGCATTCATTCTATATCAATCGTAGAAGATTTCTGAAGACAGGCGCTGCTTCATTGGCCATGTCTATGTTCGGACCGTCTGCCCTGGAGAGTGTTTTCCAAACGCAACCTCGGCGAGTGGGGCTTATTGGCTCCGGATGGTACGGAAAAAGTGATCTCTTTAGGTTAATTCAGGTGACACCCGTGGAGGTGGTAGCAGTTTGTGATGTTGACAAAAATCATGTGGAAGGTGCCGCTGACCTCATCAGCAAACGACAGAAGTCCGGAAACAGACCCAGAACCTATGAGAACTATCAGACCATGCTAGCAAATCATGAATTTGATATTGTTCTGATTGGGACACCTGATCACTGGCATGCTCTGCAATGTATTGATGCACTGAAAGCGGGAGCCCATGTGTTTGTACAAAAACCGATTAGTGTGGATGTACAGGAAGGTGAGGCGATGCTGGCTGCGGCCAGAAAATATAATAAAGTCGTTCAGGTAGGTACACAGCGGCGTAGTACACCCCATCTGGTTGAGGCAAAAAAGAAATTTGTAGATACCGGGATGCTGGGTGATGTGGCTCATGTCGAGTTGTGTTGCTACTATCACATGCGCAATCGTGCAAACCCTGATGTCAAACCGGTACCTGACTTTCTAAACTATGACTTGTGGACGGGTCCGGCACCATTAAGGCCTTATGATAATCTTCCGCATAGAGGATGGTGGCGCGCCTTCATGGAATACAGTAATGGTATCATGGGCGATATGTGTATACATATGTATGATGCTGCGCGATGGATGCTGGATAAAGGATGGCCAAATAAAGTGACCAGCACAGGTGGAATTCTGGTGCAAACGGAAAGCAAATCCAATACGCCAGATACTCAGACTGCTATATTCGAATACGACGACATGAATATGGTCTGGCAGCACCGGACCTGGGGGCGGGCTGCGGACCCGGACTATCCATGGGCATTTAAGATCTATGGCGATCAGGGTACGCTGGAAGCCAGTGTGCGAGGATTTGATTTTATTCCTCAAGGCGATGGTGAAACCATACACCAGGATGTGGAAATTGATCGCACAAACTTTCCGGAGGATCTCACAGAAGATTCCATTGAATTGTTTGCTGCGCCTGCGATGCGTGCACACATGATGGACTTCATTCACGCCATCGACCATGGAACCAGGCCAGTGGCCGATATTGAAGAAGGTCATATCTCTACCGCAAGTTGTATTTTGGCTAATATGTCGCTTGAGTTAGGACGCCCTCTTGTATATGACCCGGTTACACGGACAGTACCTGGCGATGCTGAAGCCACAGAAAAGCTGGCGAGAGCTTATCGAAATCCCTACCAGCATCCGGACCCATCAAAAGTATAATTTCGGCTATATGACAGAAATCAAAGTGGCAGTATTTCCCGGGTCGTTTGATCCTATCACTGTGGGGCATGTCGATATCATACGACGTGCTGCACCCTTGTTTGATGAGATACGTGTGGCGATCGGGGAAAATAGTCAGAAGTCCTATTTGTATCCACTTCAGACCCGACTTACCTGGTTGCAGGATGTGTTTAGTTCGTTTGATAATGTGGCGATAGATCATTACGAAGGACTCACAGCGCATTACTGTCGGGAGATCGGAGCCAAATATATGATACGAGGACTTAGGAATGCTTCGGACTTCGATTATGAGAAAACAATTAGCCAGCTGAATCAGATTGTCGGAGGTGATTTAGAAACCGTGTTTTTCATCAGTCGACCTGCCTTTTCCCATATCAGCAGTACGATAGTCAGAGAGATCCTCAAAGGTGGGGGAGATGCAACTCCTTTTCTGCCTGAGCAGATCAAGATTCAGCATTGAACATCCTGACAGAGGGACTGTTTAACGTGTGATAGCAGAGTGCTATCTTTGTTCTCAGTAACTAAAACCGGATAATGCATTAGACTTTCTATTGCGAGCCAAAGCTACTGCAAATACGGGCACATAAGCACCTTTTGATTCTCACTCCCGCACAAATTGCGGGACAGGCTATAATGGTGACTATGTTTGCGAGTCAAAAAGTACTTGGAGCCCCCGTCTTTATTGTATCTTTTGCTCTCATGACGAAACCCTAACGCATATTCCGGATTAAAACGTGAAAAGTATGAGTGATGCGTCCTTCCAACTACCACCTGTAGTAAATGAACCTGTCCTATCCTATGCTCCCGGGTCTCCCGAAAGGGAAGAACTTATGAAGACTCTTCAGGAAGAATCTTCGAAAGAGAAGGATATTCCAATGATCATTGGAGGAAAGGAAGTTCGCACGCGTAAGAAAATCAGTATCCATCCTCCTCATGCCCATGCTGAAACCCTGGGTAAATACAGCTATGGAAATTCAAGACATGTCAAGATGGCTATTGATGCTGCACTCGAGGCTAAACCTGCCTGGGAAAGCATGCCCTGGGAAGATCGGGCTGCCATTTTTCTCCGAGCTGCAGATCTGATTAGTGGACCATATCGACAAAAAATGAACGCAGCTACTATGCTGTGTCAGTCCAAGAATGTGTATCAGGCGGAAATTGATTGTGTGGCTGAACTAGCTGATTTTTTTCGGTTCAATGCGAAATTCATGACCGAGATTTATCAGCAACAACCGATAAGTCCCAAGGGTGTCTGGAACCGGTTGGAATACCGCCCCCTGGAAGGCTTTGTGTTTGCGATCACTCCTTTCAACTTTACCTCTATTGCTGGCAACTTGCCGGGAGCACCTGCATTGTTGGGTAATACGGTGGTTTGGAAGTGTGCGGAGACTCAGATTTATTCGGCACACCTGATTATGGAAATTCTGCAAGAAGCTGGTCTTCCCGATGGTGTAATCAATTTGATCTATGTAGACGGACCTCAGGCCGGTAAGGTAGTCTTTAATCACCCCGAATTTGCAGGGTTGCATTTCACCGGGAGTACCGGTGTGTTCCAATTGTTATGGAAAACCATTGGCGAGAATATAAAGAAGTATAATAGCTATCCGAGAATCGTAGGAGAAACCGGGGGTAAAGACTTTGTGCTGGCTCATAGCTCTGCCGATCCCAAACAGGTGGCTACGGCCCTTGCCCGTGGAGCCTTTGAGTTTCAGGGACAAAAGTGTTCAGCAGCGTCGCGTGCCTATATACCAAAGTCCATGTGGAAGGAAGTACGACAATTTCTGAGAAACGATTTGAAGTCTTTCAAGATGGGAAGACCTGAGGATTTTGGAAATTTCATAAATGCGGTCATTGATGAAAAGGCATTTGACAAAATCACGGGTTATATAAAAAAGGCAAAGACCTCCAAAGACGTTCGCATCATCGCCGGTGGTGAATTTGATAAGAGTGAAGGATATTACATTGAACCCACTGTACTGCAGGTAAAGGATCCAAAATACCAGACGATGGTCAAGGAGATCTTTGGACCTGTGCTGACAGTGTATGTATATGACGATAGCCAGTATGAAGAAATCATCTCTCTGGTAAATGAGACTTCACCCTATGCCCTTACCGGTGCGATCTTCTCCAATGATCGGGCCTCTACATTAAAGGCAGTATCAGGATTGAAGCATGCGGCAGGTAATTTTTACATCAACGATAAGCCTACAGGTGCGGTGGTAGGTCAGCAGCCATTTGGTGGTGCGAGAGCCAGTGGTACCAATGATAAGGCCGGATCCATATTGAATTTATATCGATGGTTATCACCACGTACCATTAAAGAAAACTTTTTGCCACCAGATGATTACCGATACCCTTTCTTAGGTTAGCACTACAAATTCCATGCACCTCCACATCTACCTCCTTACCACTATCTTACCAGTGCTGATCGCCGGGACTCTGAAAGCACAGGATATACGCTTCATGGAATCGGGTGCCGCGGGGTTTGCCCTGGGTGGGACACAGTCAGTCACCACAGATGTGGCATCCCTCACTGGTAATCAGGCCGGACTGGCCAATATCACTTCATTTTCTTTTTCGCTCAGTGCTGAAAGACGATTTCACAGCAGTGCGCTTAGTTACTATGGCTTGTCGTTGGCTGTTCCAGTCACTTTTGGCAATTTTGGAATGGTTCTTCAGCGCTTTGGAAACGGGGATCTAAATCAACAGATCATAGGTCTTGCGTATGGTCGCAGGCTTCTGGATGATTTGATGTTAGGCGTACGCTTTGACTACCTGCAAATGCGGATTGCACAATATGGAAAGAAGTCCGTTGCTACCGCTGAGATGGGATTGCAGGCTAGAGTAGCACCTCAAGTATTACTAGGCTTCCATGCGTATAATCCTTTTCAGGTCAGATGGTTAGAGGGAGAAGTATTGCCCACGATCATGCGATTGGGAGTACAGTATGAGGCGTCAGATAAGGTCAGGGTCTTTGGTGAAATAGAAAAGATATCTGAACTAACAGAAGGGTTTGGATTTGGGATTGAGTACATGTTTCTGGAGCGTTTGGCGGCTCGCATAGGATATTCCACCCAACAGCAATTGGTTACCTTTGGTGTCGGCTATTCCCTGGATGGACGATATTCGGTTGATATAGGTTCCTCAGTACATAGTTACCTGGGTTTATCTTCTGCCGGCACAGTGAAATTTCAGAAATAGAGGTCAATGAAGAAGATTCTTGTCGTGGCTGCCACTCAATTGGAACTTGATCAAGTGATGGGTAAAGTTCAGGAGTACAGTGATTTACAGAGCTTAGATGTAAGTACGCTGGTTTCTGGAGTCGGGATGGTTAGTACGACCTATCATCTGACCCGATACTTATCAAATCAACGACCGGATCTCATCCTTAATGTTGGCATCGCGGGAGCTTTTCATCAAGAGGTTCCTCTGGGATCAGTATTTCAGGTGACTAAAGATTGTTTTGCCGAGTTGGGGGCTGAGGACAAAGATGGATCATTCATCAGTCTTCAAAGTATGCATCTTGAAAGCGCAGTTTCGTTTATTGATTCAGAAGGGTTCATGAGAACATCCGCGTACTTTAGCGACTTTGATCGCTTACCGAGTGTAGCTGGGGCAACAGTCAATACAGTACATGGGTATGAACCATCCATCGAGAAATTTAGAAATAGGTTGATGAGCGATGTTGAGACAATGGAGGGAGCGGCAGCATTGTATACAAGTTTGCAATTTGACGTACCGATGATACAGGTCCGGGCCATTTCCAATCACGTGACCGCAAGGAATCGAAGTGCCTGGAATATTCCATTAGCCTTAGAAAATCTGGCTTCCAATTGTGTTCATATTTTGGGTAACCCTTCTATGATCAGGATGGCGAAAGCACCTGAATGAATCCGTACAGTGCAATAGCTACCGTGCCCAGGATACTAACCCACAAAAGCAGATCATAGGTCCTTGTGGGAATGAAGGCTGCGATGGTGTGTCTGTATCGGAAGAAAAAGACAGCACCGATCACCAGCATCAGTATGACTGATGTAATGACACCTCCGGCCAGTACCATGATGACGGGCAGTTTGATAAATACGAAGATCACAGCCCATAGGAAGGGTAATACCCAACTCAGGATCGCGATGGACTTTTTACGATCTTTAAAGTCGAAAAAATTCATCCATCCCATTTGACCAAATATGTCGGAAAAGATTCTCGTCCAGGCAGCCAGTGCGGCAAAGAGTGTTGAAAATAATACCATGAAGGCTCCAATCATGAAGAATGCTCTGGCTCCTCCTCCTAATGATTCTGTATACATGAGAGACAGTGTTTCCAACATCTGATATCCTTCCGGAATGTTGCCACCCGCATGAAGCACGGCAGCACCCAGCAGATAGAAAGCCGCTGTCATCAGGGTATACACTATCATGGCAGCGATAGCATCCAGATGCATCACTTTGATCCAGCCTCGCGCCCTCTGTTCCCAGGCTTCGCTACCATCATTCTTACCCGTCTTAATCCCATATCCTTTCTCAAGGCACCAATAGTTATAGGCTATGATTTCATCCCCACCGACGCCGGTGATACCAAAGGCACCTATGGCTACTGCCACGGCTTCTTTGGGTAATTTAAATTGTAGTCCGGTCCAGATTTCCTGGAGCGTGATATCGTAGGGGGTGAATTTCAGAAAGTAAAGGCATACAAAAGTGAAGATTGTGAAGATGCCGATCATAATGATGGAAAACTTCTCAATAAACTGATAGTACCCACGAAAGATCATGACACCTACCACAGCGGCCGTGACGAAGGCCAGAAGGGTGACAGAAATATCCGGCAGGATCAAATTTAAAATCAGTGCGACACCTCCCAGGATTCCTCCTATCTGCAGGATTTTGGTGACCATAAGAATGAAAAAGGCCCAAATCGTCCAGTGAGTCTTTCCCAAACGAATCCCTGGTAGTTTGTTGAAAGCCTGCATGGGAGTCTGACCGGTAAGGATCGTATGCTTGGCAAACTCCAGCTGTAGCATCACCTTAATGAGGCAACTCACAATTATCACCCAGAAGGTGATAAATCCGGCTCTGGCACCCAAGGTGGTTGTGGCTATCAATTCGCCTGATCCTACGATCGATGCTGAAAGAATGAATCCGGGGCCAAGAAATTTAAGTCGTTCTAACCAACTAACGGGAGGGTTTTCTATCTGTTGGTTTTCAAAAATGTACTGATCAGTCATTTTCCCAAAATAGGAAGAATTCCAACAAGAAAGAGCATAAAACTACACCCAGGGATGGGAGAAAATAAGGATTTCACGAACATCTTTGAAGCATTGAAAAACTAAAAGAATCCAATCATGAAAAACATCCTTCTTACCCTAATGCTAGCCGTGACAAGTTATACACTGGGTCACGCTCAACTCCAGAAAATTGGAAAAATTAAAGATCCACAAAACTATGGTGTGAGGGTACACTATTCCAATGGGGATCAGGACTTCAAACAACATGGACAAGAAGTCAGTCTTGCTTCTGTCACCTTTGTTGAAATCATGGGACCCTTCAGATTCGATAGAAATGGATCACCCATAGTTCTTACCGAGTCAGGTAATGCCGCAGCTGGTACCTACACCGTCAGAAAAACGGATGACAGACATTACGCCATTGCCTACAGTGGACCTAATTATACCGGAAATGTCACCTATCTGAAGCTTAACCAACAGTACCCTAATCTTTATGGAAACGATGGTGCTCGATCTATCAAGACCATGGCAAAGGTTAGCTACAGAGATGTACAAGATGGCTCCACATCCGGTTCATGGCCAAACACAATTTGCCGACAGGATCAAAGCAATATATCGCCTGCAGCTAAAGATCTCTTGGTGCAACTAAAATGTGTGGGAGGACCACTGACGATCAATTAGGCTCGTTTGGACGTGACAATTAAGTCGAGCTTTTCATACTTATTGTATCTTAACCAGGTAATCAAATGTAAGTATGAAAAGCTTTTTTATTTCTATTCGATATGGTTTCATATTAAGCCTGTTTAGTTTCACGGCTGTCCATGCACAGACGGTAGTCCATGAGTTCATTTATGAGGATGCCCCTTTTCCCAGTGCACATGCTTCCACCCTCGTGGAGACGCCTGATGGGATCGTTGCAGCCTGGTTTGGCGGTACGCATGAAAAACATGATGATGTGGGTATTTGGGTCTCGCGCAAATTTGATGGGAGATGGACTGCACCTGAGGAGGTGGTAAATGGTATTCAACATGCCGACAAACGCTATCCCTGCTGGAACCCGGTTCTACACTATGATGATAAACTCTACCTCTTCTATAAAGTCGGACCTAATCCCCGTGAATGGTGGGGAGAAGTAATGTCTTCTGAAGACAATGGCATATCATGGAATATGCCTCGCAGACTTCCGGAGGATATTTTAGGACCTGTCAAAAATAAGGCAATCACGTTGCAGGATGGCACCTGGCTTTGTCCCAGTAGTACGGAGCATGATGGATGGACCATTCATATGGAGATCACTAAAGATAAAGGCAAGACCTGGCAGCGTGTTGGACCGCTTCAATCCGAATCGAAGATTGATGCAATTCAGCCCACTGCGTTTATACTGGAGAATGGCGATATCGAAATCTTATGCAGATCCAAGAAAAGTGGTCTGGTGGCCTCTACATCAAATGATGGCGGAATGTCCTGGACTCCGCTAAAACCTACCAGCCTGCCAAATCCTAATAGTGGGGTAGACGGAGTCACCACGCGAAAAGGTATCCATTATCTGGTGTACAATCCCACCAGCACCCCGGAAGGGGATTGGGGAGGTGAACGATACCCGTTACTGCTGGCCAGTTCTGAAAATGGAAAAGATTGGACGGATGTGGTGACGCTGGAGTCAGAAGAAGGTGAGTATTCTTATCCAGCCATTATCGAAGCGGAAGATGGTGCCTTGCACATCACTTATACCTGGAAGCGGGAGAAGGTCAAGCATGTAGTGGTTCGATTTTAATCTAATCCTACTTTATGCTTAAGAAATGGTCACTACCCATACGGCTTCAGTTTGCTATCCTGGTGAATCTCATTGTCGTTCCGTTGGTGATTCTATTGGCGGTACTTTTCTATGGCCAGTTTAAGAAGGTCCTTGATGAACGGATTCTATTGCAACTATCCTCCATCCGACAGCTCAAGAGTGTGCAAATCGAAGATTTTCTGACGCAGGAATGGAGCGCATTTACCCTGAAAATTAATAGTAGATATGGCGTTGTAAGTGATAGTTTATCAGGTGGTTATGTGATTCTTTCTAATGTGGAAGATAATGTTAATCTGTCAGAATCCTGGGTGGAGTACATCCGGAAAGCAGAACCCGGGATACATGACCTCTCACATCTTTCAGAGGACGGATCCATTGTGATAGGCTTCAGCGAGAGAGTGAAGGGTGTGCAGTACATTTCTATCACTCCGGGAGCGAAGATACAGGAGATTCTCCTGGAGCGAACTGGTATGGGGGCTACGGGTGAAACCTATCTCGTAGGCGCCGATTTGACGATGCGTTCTTTATCCCGATTCATGCCTGAGCGAAATCCGGTTTCGATTACTGCAGAGACAGAAGGAACTAAGCAAGGCCGACAGGGGATCTCTGGTTTGGGTGTGTTTGACGACTACCGGGGTGTTCCTGTGTATAGTGCATATGGTCCCTTAGAGCAGTCCGATCTCGATTGGATCATTCTTTCTGAAATTGATGTGCAGGAAGTGATGGAACCGGTAAACCGGATGCGGGAAAGACTGTTGTTTACTTCATTAATCATTGTACTGGTTTTGATCTTTGTCACCTTCGAGCTATCTGACCAATTGACAAAACCCCTTCGGACTATGCACCGATTACTTTCACAAATGGCAACCGGCAGGGTTGATATAGAGATTCCTGAATCACGACATGCCCGTGAGGTAAATTCCATGTTTAAAGCGTTGGAAAAATTGAAGGGGTCTATTCAGGAGGCGGTCCAGTTTGCCGACGAATTGGGTAACCTCAATCTCGATAAGGATTACAATCTGCTAAGTAAACATGATGTATTGGGTGAGGCATTAATACAAATGCGGGATCGACTCAAGAGATTTAATGAATCGGAGGAAGGACACCAGATAGAAAAGGAGAAGGCCCTGGTAAGGGGACAGGAGAATGAGCGAGCCCGGCTGGCCAGAGAACTACATGATGGATTAGGACCCTTACTCACAAGTCTCAAGATGCAGATTCGGACCCAGGATATGAAACCTGCTGCCAGAGAGGAAATCAATGTGTTGATCAATGAAACCATCTCCGAGGTTCGCAAGATGTCATACAGCCTCATGCCATCATCACTGGCTGATTTTGGTGTAGGGCATACTATTTCAAAGCTGGTAGAGACTATGCGAAAAATTAGTGGAGTAGATATTCAATTTATAAATTCGCTGGATCCCGGAGTTCCACTATCACACGACATAGGACTGGCCATTTACAGGATAGTACAGGAAGCACTAAATAATGCACTTAAGTACGCACAGGCTTCCAGCATCCGATTGTCTTTGACTCAATTTGAAGATCATGTATCCTTATTTTTTAAAGATGATGGCGTTGGATTTGATACAAACAAGGAGTTTGTGGGGGCAGGAATTGTTAATATGAAAGAACGTTGCCGAATTATGGGTGGGGAATTCGAAATAATCTCTGACAAGGCCGGTACACAGATTGAAGTTGATATACCTTTAAAAGATGCTTAGAATTATTATAGTAGACGACCATCAATTATTTCGGAAGGGGCTTCAATCGCTTTTGGAAGAAAATCAAGACTATCAGATGTTGCCGGGCCTCGACTCAGGAGAGGAGCTTATCAAAGCCTTGAGAAATGGACTGGAGCCTCATATCGTTTTGCTTGATCTCACCATGCCAGGTATGGATGGTTTTGAAGTACTGAAAATTGCGAAAAAAGAATTTCCGGACATTCGATTTATTGCAATATCCATGCATGATGACGGCCACTATATCACCAAATGCGCACGATTGGGTGCATACGGGTATTTACTGAAGAATGCAGAGGTAGATGAATTACAGATTGCCATAGAAAAGGTGGCCCAGGGTAAAAAATATTACAACGAGGAGATAACCGATCTCATGATCAATAACATGTCTCTTCAAGCCACACAGGTCAAACCTCTATCTCAAAGAGAAACCGAAGTACTGCGATTGGTTTCTGAGGGAAAGACTACCAAGGAGATTGCAAATACACTTTTTGTCAGCACACGAACCGTGGAAACCCATCGCTCTAATATTATGAAAAAAATGGACGTGCAAAATACGGCAGAACTGATAAGAAAGGCTCTCGAACTGAAGCTTCTGGACTAGTGGGCTCACGAGTGGACTGTGGCACACCATCCGTATTTATACGGATGTGGTGATACAGGAATATGCGCAATATATTTTACCAAGATTAGTATAGAGCGGAGCAGTGGTTGGACATGTTATACTTGTAATAAAAATATCCAACCATATGAAAGGTAAAATTTTAATAATAGCGATCATGTTGTGTCCTTTATTAGTGATGGGACAGTCACGATCAAATCTTAAGGGGCCTAAGTACAAAAACTACAAAGTTTGGAAGTCTGATAAGCAGGCAAGTACTGTGCATACTTTAGCTAGTGTGGAAAAACCTAAAGGTCCTGAAGCTAAAAATAAGCGGTTATTTAAAAAGGACAATCGTTCTGAAGCTCTTGTCGTGATGGAGAAAGACCGATCAAAGCGTCAAGGTCCATGGGCAAAGAATTACAAGCCCTGGAAAAGAAACGATCAGACTGAAATTGATTCCAGTCTTGCTAAGGAATAATTAAATAGGTATCCACAGAATTGAGAGATCGGTATACGACCGGTAAGTGGCTATCGTGAACCTGGATAATGTTCTTTTGCTGATGGAAGATTTCTGTCAGTATATCCAATCGTAGCTTTACTTCATGATCAGGCCACATCGTTTCACCCGATACCGTTAAGATGATAACATCTGCAACACGTTCCGCATTTTTCATCTTAATCGGCAATGATTCTGTGACGTTCCAAATTTCAAAGTGCTTTTGTAAGTACGATAGCATATAATGCTCATATCTATGCAGGGAGCTGGTGTCCAGGTTGGGACGGCTACCCTGCATATTTTGTATACCGTCTTCCAGATCATCATAAAATATTCGAAAGGTAGCCTGCCACTGTCTTTGGTCATCAATCTCAATCTTGCAGGTACTCAAGTAAATCGGGTGGAGCGTGTAAAATAGTAGAATGAACAAGTATCCACTAGTCATCTTTGATGCCTGTTTCCAACAAACTATTGAAGAATAGCTTATAGGTACCTCTCGGTTGGCCTCTAAACTGTGGCCTGAAACCAAATAATACGACATCACCTTCGCCAAAGGGAACCTGCACTACAGCGGGTTTACCAGACAGATATCGATCTTCACCCAATGCCCAGCCACTCTGCAATATATCATCCTCGGCATAGCGGGCTATTACAGTCATATCAGGTGTTGGCGGTTCGGGAATCTGCGTCATCCCACCCTCTTGCTTTCGGGAAAGCCTGACTCTTTCGAACGCCCGACTCCTGACAAAAGAAGCGATTGCCTCTGAGGACATTCCGTTACCGATAAAGGTACTGGTGTCCACCTCAATTTTGACCAATGATCCGGGTATAAAGAACTGGCTACTGGAAACACTCCCCAGAGCATTTCTGACCGGCAATCCAAATTGTTCCATAACGTATTCTGTTGCTCCATCTAAAGCCACAATGCGACCACCTCGCTCCACAAAGCGTCTTAATGCCAGGGTACCATCGAGGCCCAGACCACCTGTATATGGTTCGGGCATCATCAGCGGACGATGGCCTTGTAAAATTCTAAAAGCTGATTGATGCGGCAGGACGATGACATCGTAGGCATCAAGCTCTCCAGCACGAATTTGGGCATCGTGTAATGTGTCAAAGTCAAATTGATATTCTTCTAAGAGCCATCGGGTCCAGCCCTCATCCATACTTGCATACCATGATTTGTAAAGACCTACTCGGGGCTTTTTTACCACTTTGTGAGATGGAAGTTCGGCTACCTCTTCAATCTTTAATGGGTATTTTCGGGCAAGGGATTGCAGTCGGGTGGAGGAAGGCACCAGGTAGTTTGGACTCTCTTTGTCTTCTAATCGAATATCAACACCAGTACTCATTAGCTCGTTTATCGCCAGTATGGAGGCATTGCTTTCGGAGCTGAGTCGGTAATATGGACTGGAAGGCAATCCCAATCCCCTGTATTGATATAGATCAAAAATCTGTTCGGTGGAAGCGGAAGGGTCTTCCAAAGCTCTAAACACTTCGACATCCATCTGCATAGGCAGAGTCCAACCTGCAATATCATAAGGTGGATCTGGCCTGCCATTCACTCTTCGGTCGGGATACTCCTGTTTTTCCAGAAGGTCTATGATGTAGTTTCGAAAGGCCTGTGCCGTTGGTATGACAAAGGATCCTTCCTCGAAGAATCGGTCTCCGATCTGAAAAGGAGCGATGGCCCGGTGAACTTCCACACCTCCGAGCCTAAGGATGTTCACCAGATTAATGGCTTCATCATATTGTGCCTGATCTCTTGGAAGAACGTAGGCTTTGACGGAGTCTGCAGAACCGGCTTCGACGGCATCCGTAGCCATCTGATGCATGTTTAGCAACCATTGTTGCTTTAGATCGGATGCCGAGCGAAGCACTGCCATGGTGGCCGTCAGCATGTACGCCACCGGTTGCTCAAAGGTGGATTCTCCACCTTTCCACGGATAGGGGTAGAAAATATTGGTACCATCGGTGGGATGTCCACTACCACGCCTGGCAGCAATTCTGTCTGGAATGGAGTCCGGATCATAAAATCGGGGGGTAGCTGAGGCATGACTGGTTTCTGTCAGAATCCCAATCATATTGTGAAAGTATGGTACCGTACGCATACCTCCGTTCCACCACATACTGTAGATGACAGTGCTTACTGCTCCTGGCATCTTTTCCATGGCAAATCGATTAGCCATCGATGTGCCTATCATGTTGACTCCGGTAGTCACTCCCGGATGAATATTGGGATTCACAGGGTCCGCAAAGGGTGGAATGAAAATTCGGGTCCAACTGGGACCTGTCTGATGATGATTGTATACAATCTGGGGGTACCACTCATTATACAATACCTGATTGACCGATTTTGACTCAGGCATATTGCACATAAACCAGTCCCGGTTATTATCATGACCCACGTAGTGATGATACAGCCATGGTGGTCTGGTCGTTTCAAAGGGTGTATTTCGATTCTTGCGATACCAGTTGGCGATAATATCCAATCCGTCTGGATTCATTACAGGCATATGGAGAAGAATTACGTTTTCCCGAATCGCCTTCATCTCATCAGATTCTTCGGCAGCCACATTGTGGGCCAGTAAGGTCATCATCTGAGCACAGGCAACCTCTGTAGCATGAAGTCCACCGTCCACCCACACGATAGATTTTCCCTCCCTGGCAAGTGCTTCAGCGGCACTCCGGTCGATCTCTCCCAGTGCCAGTTGCTTGTTGATTTCTTTATACTCATTCAGCTTTTCGATGTTTTCCTCAGAACTAATGAAAAGAAGAAGAAGAGGTTTATCCAGAACAGAGCGACCGATTTCCACCATCTTGACTCTATCTGTTGAGGCATCGAGCGCCTTGTAATATTCCAGCATTTGCGAATAATCAGCTAGCTGGTAGTCGTCACCAGGGGTGAAACCAAAGATGTCTTTTGGATGAGGAATTTGAGCTATGACTGTATTGATCTGAGTTAGAATCAGTATTAGGATGTAAAAGACTGAGTATCGTATATGCATAGGTTCGAACTTTTCAGCAGCCTGCAAAATACAAAAAGGCCGCAGCCTGATTCAATCAGATGCTGTCATCCGACTTGTCTGCTCAGGAAGTTTGACAAGTGATGAGAAATCCCGTAAAAATGGTCGGATTGTTCAAAATGACATGGTGATTTGTTACAAATATCCAGCCATGGATGTGACAATTCGTGCGACATTTGACAATAATGAAAGACCTCTACAAAGGTAGGAGTTAATCAACTCGCTTCGGCAAGTTTGATACAGCTTTAAAATACTATTGCCTTTTCACACCAGGATCATTTTAAAAGCTATCAAACGGATGGAAGCAGTTTGCCTTCTGCTCAATTGTTGTTATTTCATAGATGGTAATATCGACTTTTCTGACGTTCCCTTTGCAGTTCACAAGAGTTCCCATCATCTATGTTATTTGAGTTGCACCTACACTCAGCAACGAATGAGCAATGATTGGAGATCCATCTGAGTACCTATGGTCAACAGATGGATCTTCTATTTTGTCACCCTTAGAACGCAAATCTCCTTTTTCTCTATTTTGAACCTCTCCACTATTTTATATATCTTCCTTTCGGAACTGTCTGAGATACTCTTTTATCAAGTTGAACTGTAACTAAGCACTACTTCTTTTTATGGTGCCACTAACGACGTCATGTATACCTAAAGCCATGTTCGCCTGTCAGGGTATCAGGTGGTGGGGAACTTTGATCTCGGTTTTCCTCTGTCTATCTACCTATGCCCAGGAGAACATTAGCGCACCTACGGACATCAAATTTAGTCATATACCCGAGGGACTTTCTCAAAATACGGTAACCTGTATGGCTCAGGATGCGGTGGGGTATATGTGGTTCGGCACAAGAAATGGACTCAACCGCTATGATGGTATCGAATTCACCATCTATGAGTTTGATCCCAGTGACTCTACCTCCATCAGTAGTAATTATATTCGATCGGTATTCCTGGACTCGGAGGGAAGACTGTGGGTGGGTGCTATGGATGGTGGACTCAATATGTATGACCGCGAGAAGGACGCATTTATTCATTGGAAATCGGATCCGGGAAAGGAGGGAAGTATAAGTGATGACTGGGTAAATGTCATTTATGAAGATAAACAACATCGACTCTGGATTGGTACCGAGCACGGTGGATTGAATCTTATGAACAAAGATGGAAAAACGTTTACTGTCTTTAAGCATGATCCTAATGATCCCTCATCACCTGCTGGTAATCAGATCTCTTCCATCATTGAGGATAGAAAGGGTCAATTGATCATTGGATACAACACCGGACAGATAGATGAAGTCAATGAAGATTTAACGTTCTCTCACTACAGAACGGGTAACCAGGCATCCGGGGCACATTCCATAGAATGTATGTATAAGGATGTTGATGGCAATATTTGGCTGGGTACTGACCTGGGTGTAGAGCAAGCTATCAAAGAGGATGAAGGCTATCGTTTCGAAGCCCTGCACCTAATGTCTGGTGGTTCAGAGGGAGTGAAAGGAAACAAGGTTTTTGCCATCAGCGAGGATAATCACAGGAGACTTTGGATTGGTATTGAAAATGGTGGTCTCACTATTCTGGACAGAAAGAATAACCAACAGGAACACTATCTGCCAGACTCTAAGGATCCTAAGAGTCTGGGTAGCAATTCGATTTGGGCTCTTTATCGCGACAACCTGGGTGCGATGTGGCTTGGGGCCAGAAACCGAGGCATTAGTAAATGGGATCAGTACGAGCACAGGTTCAATTATCATCGGTCTGGTATATCGGGTAACCACTTTGCCAACAAAGAAGTGACATGTTTTCTGGAAGATCGTGAAGGAAATCTTTGGATAGGAACCGATGGGGGAGGACTCAATGTGATCAATCCTGATGCATCAGATTACGTACACTTTTATCATGATCCCGATAAACCCAACAGCCTGAGCGGTAATGCGATTATTTCCCTGTACGAGGATAGTAAGGGAAATATTTGGGTAGGTACCTGGAATGGATTGAACCGCTATGTCAAATCTGCCAATGCCTTTGTACGATACCGTCATGATCCTGATGATACTACTTCCATAAGCGGTGACCGTGTTTGGAGCATAATGGAGGATTCGTATGGCGATATTTGGCTGGGCACCAGGGCTTCAGGACTCAATCGCTATGATCGTGAACAAGATGCTTTTGAAGTATTTCATTCAGGAGAGCAAGAAGATGATCAACACATAGGCTTCGAACGGATATTTAAGATATATGAGGATTCAGACTCAAACATTTGGCTGGGATCGGGTGTGGGAGGTATTGATTTAATGCGGAGGCAACCTGATGGTACGTTTCGGTATGAGCATTTTCGAAATGATCCGGATGACTCGACTACACTTAGTAACGATATGATCAATGTCATTACGGAATCTGGTGACGGTGAGATTTGGATCGGTACCTGGATGGGATTGAATCGTTTTGACAAGGTAACAAGAACCTTCGAAAGATATACGCGTAAGGATGGATTACCGGACAATGTGATCAATGGCATACTAGAGGATACTTCAGGTATTCTCTGGATTAGTACCAATCAGGGTCTTTCCACGCTGGATCCCCGGGACGGTAGCTTTAAGAACTATACAACGGAGGATGGTTTGCAGGCTATGGAGTTCATTCGCGGTGCTTACTATAAGACACGCGATGGAGAGTTTTTCTTTGGGGGTATCAATGGCTTTAATGCTTTTTACCCACAGAATGTAAAGGAAAATCCCCATCAGCCCGAAATCGTTCTTACTGACTTTAAATTATTTAATAAGCGAGTGATCCCTGATCATATGGGCTTTCTCAAAAGTCACATTAATGATGTCAGCGATATTGAGGTGCCGTACCATCAAAATCACCTGACTTTTGAATTTGCCGTGCTTAATTATTCACAGTCCGCAAAGAATCGATACTCCTACTATTTGGAAGGATATGACCATGATTGGACCGAGCTCAGCAATCAAAGAACAGCCACTTATGAGAAACTTCCACCCGGAGAGTTTTTCTTTCATGTTCGTGGTACCAATAATGATGGAGTCTTTTCTTTCGATCGTGATCCTGTAAGAATTATTATAAACCCACCCTGGTGGAAAACCTGGTGGGCATACAGTCTTTATGCCCTTATGATATTGGCATTGGTACTTTGGGGTAGGCAGAATATCATCAGGAGGGAGAGATTAAAAAGTAGACTGCGCCTGGAACGGATGGAGCTCCAAAAAATGCAGGAGATCAATCAGATTAAGTCAAACTTCTTTGCTAATATTTCGCATGAATTCAGGACACCTCTGACCCTCATTCTTGGCCCCTTACGCAATATGTATTCCAATAGTCTTACGGGCAATGTCAGGAAGCAGCTTCGTATAATGATACGCAGTAGCGAACGCTTGCTTTCGCTTGTCAATGAATTGTTGGATCTTTCAAAGATTGAAGCAAAAAGCCTCAAATTAAATGCAAATGCAGAAGATCCCAAGCTCTTCCTGCAGACTATATTCCTCTCATTTAAAGATCATGCGCATTCCCGTCATATTGACTACTTACTTAAGACAGAGCATGGGGAGCAAATCGTATACTTCGACACAGAAAAACTGGAAAAGGTAATTACCAATCTGATTGCTAATGCCTTAAAGTTTACCGAGGGCGGGACTGTTACTGTAGGTACAAGACTTCCTGATGATAGATCAGACACATTGGAGATCTATGTGAAGGATACAGGAATCGGTATCCCAAAGGAATCTCTTCAATATGTATTCGATCGATTTTATCAGGTAGATCATTCTGATCATCAAGTGGCTGGAGGGACTGGACTTGGGTTGGCACTCAGTAAAGAATTAGTGGAGCTGCATAAAGGGACGATAGCAGTAGACAGTAGGGAAGGGGAGTGGACTATTTTTAGCGTATTTCTTCGATTAGGAAGTGAGCATTTGTCGCAAGATCAATTGGCTGAGCCCGAATCAGTTAAAAAGCGAGTTTACACTTCACGGCACCTGACTTTTTCTACTAGTCCTGATCAGTGGGAATATGCTGAGTCACAGTCGAAAATTGATGCTCCTCTTATCCTGATCGTTGAAGATAATGTAGATATGCGTCATTTTATTGAGGAGCAATTTTCGGGGACATATCGCACGATCACGGCAGAAGATGGTTGGGAAGGCTGGAAGAAGTGCCTGTCGGATATGCCAGATCTGGTAGTATCTGATGTGGCAATGCCTCGCAGAAACGGAATAGAGCTTTGTGATCAGATAAAGCAAGATGAACGTACCGCCCATATCCCTATTTTGTTATTGACCTCAAAAGCAACCAGTGAAGATCAATTGATAGGACTAAAAAAAGGAGCTGATGATTATGTCACCAAGCCCTTTGATCCTAAAATACTCCTTGCCCGGGCTGAAAATATCATAGCAACCAGGCGTGCACTCAGGTCACACTTTAGTGCCGCTAAGCCACTTACTATCGAACCCAGCCAGGTCACCGTCACATCGGTTGATGAGGAGTTTCTGCACAGCGTATTGAAAAGCATTGAAGCTAACATTTCGAATCCTGATTATCGAGTACAGGAT
>JAUILM010000719.1 GCA_030432855.1 Bacteroidia bacterium | reverse complement strand
AGATGGGAATCATGCCGGTATAGGAGCAGCGGAAGTAGACAGAAACAATAAAAGTGAAGGAATTGAATCGTGATATATTTCAGAGATATGACCAAATCCTTCGAAAAGAGGGTGGCCATAAGAGACCAGATGCACCCGATTATGCTCAGTATCAAAATTGGCGATTTGATACTCTGCTGTAGAGTAGAAAGGATATCCTTGAACCATAATAAAGAACTGATAGAAACCAATGCTAGGAGTAGCTCAGTGGGTAATGTAAGACGGTGTGTCATCACAGGTGCTTCAAAAGAAAAGGGTAGCAGCCAGAAACACAATATGAGCAGCCATTGCGTGATGATCATGGGGGATTTTAGGGATATCGTAAAGGGTACGCCCGACATAGATTTGGGTGCTTTCCTCAATATAGTAAGATAAGGGACTTCAATTAATTTAACACTATAACTACTCAGAATCAACTTGATTACGCATTAGATAATATTGAAATAGGTAGGGGTGGTTGTATGTCTCCGTTTATTTAATCACTATTATTGTGACGCAACATCAAAGCCAAATGAGCCGGGGACTGATTTCTGGAGAACAATTAGAAGGTGTCAACTTGATAAGGCATGAAATGAAGGCTGATTGCAGGGGCAGCTTCACTGAGGTGTTTCAACACTCCTGGGATCTCAAATTTGAACCTTGTCAATGGAGTATTGTACATTCTGTGCCTGAAGTGTTGAGAGGAATGCACTATCACCGCAGACATGATGAGTACTTTGGTCTTATCTCTGGAAAATGCCTGGTGGGTCTTGTAGATTTGCGTCCTGAATCCTCTACGTATCTTTCTAATGCATTGTATGCGCTTGATGACTCGAATATTTCCTCCTTATGTTTTCCCAGGGGTATTCTACATGGATGGTATTTTCTATCAGATTCTATTCATTTGCAGGGTGTGTCTGAGTCTTTTGCAGATTATGGATCGGATGATAATTTCGGCTGCCATTGGAATGATCCTGAACTGGGAATCGACTGGCCCTTCGATCGTGCGATACTCTCTGAAAGAGCAGAAGGATTTGGTTCCTTTTCTCATCTCATGGAAACGCTCAAACTACCATCTGTACGGACCTAGTGCTACAATTACTAAATTAGCATACTCCAAGATTCGTCCTTTTTACATCATAATAATGACAACACTAGCTAAGTTTGGCCAGGTCTCGTACATGCAAAATAGCGTTCGTGATGCGAATTCCTTCTTGCAGATTGGTAGGAGGTGGTGTACCACCCTTTAGAAAGTCAAGGAATGCTGTGAGTTCAATTTCAAGGGCACTTCGTGTGTGGTCGAAGTATATCTTTTGGATTTCCAGGTTCTCATAGTGGGCAGCATCGTTTCCAGCTATATATTCCAAATGATCAATACTCTCATTTCGGAGTACGATCACTCCCTCGGTACCGTGTACCCTTATCTCTCTTTTCTTTTCCCAATATCGATTAGAAATCTCAATTTGATAGTATGGTTGATCACCCAGTATGACGGTCGTACCTCTGGAAATCCCATGGTGCTGTTCGGAAATGGCAAATTTAGGATCCAGTATTCTTCCAAAGAGAGCTTCACAAATGGTTAGGTCGTGGGGAAGCAAATTCCAGATTGAATCGAGATCTTTTCGAGGACTTGTCCAATTGCACCGTTCGGACTTGACATAAAGGACCTTGCCAATCTTGCCTGCCTTAATCACCTCTCCTAATGCTTTTATACCGGGATGATATCTCCATATATGCATCACAAAGACCTTTTGATTCAGAAATTGTGCAAGACTTAAAGCTTCCTTGGCATTAATCACAAGTGGTTTTTCTACAAAAATCGGCTTGCCTTCAGGGATGAGTTGGTGAATCAGTGTACAATGACTGGATGCCGGTGTTGCGATCACATAGCCATTGCAATTAGCAGTCAATAACTTTGAAAGGGTATAGTGAACTTGTATAGGTAAAAAATGCGTCGACTGCAGGGCCTTAATGTTAGTATCAAATACATGAAGGACTGCACCCAATTTTATAAGATCGCGAGCTATTTTTTGTCCCCATATACCGAACCCAATCAAGCCGATTTTCATTGGGAAAAAATAGACAAAATCACCCAATTTACAGGGTGATCTATATTTTAGCATATTAATGTTAGTAGTGAATCTTACATGATATGCCCTATGCCAGTGTCATTATTCCCGTCCACAAGCGATATGTTACCTTATCATACGCATTGGCTTCCATTCAGCAGCAAACCATTTCTGATATTGAGATTATACTAGCTGGAGATGGATGTACCGAGAAAGTTCGGTCTATTTGTGAACAATTCGCCAATGTAGATTCACGCATTAGATTCTTAGATTTTCCCAAGGCTCCACTTAGAGGTGTTCTCAATCGAGATAAAGCGGTGCGATTAGCCCATGCTGATAAAATTTTTTATTGTGATGATGACGATTTCTTCCTTCCTCACCATATCGAAACTTTGGGTGAAGCACTCTCTGAGTGTGATGTGGTAGACACACCTCCTGTGACTGTCTGCCCCGAAGGTCATGTTGAACTGGGCATTCATGATTCTGGACATCGGGTCCAAAAGGACTTATTGCTCAACGAAAGATTTAAAGGTGTGTTTGACACACATCTGGCACATACAAAACAGATTTATGTTTCGAATGCCGGTGCCTGGTTGAAGGCAAATGATCCGAGGGTGGTTCTGCACATGCTCAAGTCTTTTGCGGGTCACAAAACACTGATCTGGAAGACCATCAATCGAATTACCGCCCTTTCATTACATGGCGCAAGAAGAGCTGGCATGTCTCCTCCGCAGCGTGAAACAGAAATGAAGAAATGGGCTGAAAAAATAAATACTCCAGACGTAGAGAAAACCTTGAGGGAGGAGGGACGATATGGACAACATCTTATGAAATTACTCTGGGCGTTAAATCATACCGAAGAGCATGAGCGATCCCAATTCCTGTCACATCTGGGATTCACTCGTTCAGGTTTTGATGGGACATTTCAAGTGGATGCGTCCAGCACCAACAACCATTTTTCCAGGGGGCAACTTGAGAGAATTAGTACGCTATTAGAACTTTATCAAAATAAAAAGTCAGACCTCAAAAAAACGGGAAGATTGGTACGGGAGTTATTAACCCCCCTTTTAGGTCCCGGATTTCCATCGGCACATGTTGTCAATCTCTTGGCAAGATTATATAATGAATCTGAGCTCACACAGATACTTAAGGAAACTAGAGATGTGAGTGGGGAGTATCTTGCACAGATTCAATTTGCACTATTGCACCAGAGACCATATCTACCGCTACTGGAAAAGATCAGGACTGGTGAAGTTGATATACCAACATTTGACCGATTTTTTTTCTATCTGTGCATTGCCCAGTGTCTATTTGCGAAGAATCTGGATCAGGAGTGCTTTCGTTGGTGTAATTATATGCTGGAATTTCCAACACAAACACGATATGATCTACCTTACTGGGAACTGCGAAAGTCTCTGGTAGAAAGAT
>JAUILM010000017.1 GCA_030432855.1 Bacteroidia bacterium | reverse complement strand
CAAATTTATTTACGTCGTCATTGGTTCCTTCGGAATAACTTATACTACCCTGAGCTAATTCATCGAATGCGTTATGGATCATTTTTTCATCTTGAGGACGGGGATTGATACATTCACGCCCTAATGTAATGGCATAAGCCAGATCCCATTTCGGAACCGGATACTGACTACTGAGGCTATGGGTAATATCAGGATATCGTCTGATCGGAATCTCAGGTCCCACACGCTCCCTAATCCACTGCAATGGTGTCTTGATCCAGGGGCCAAATACCAAACCGCCAAACCAGGAATACTTCTTATCAACATGTGCATAGAAGGCATCATACCAGGCATCATCCGGTCGAAAAACCTGTGGCGACACCCAGATTTTCGCATTGGGATGATATTCATGTAAAACCTCAGCTTCTTTTTGCAACCAGTCAAATAAGATATCAGGTTCGAGATCACCGGGATCTCCTCCGGGCACGAATAAGGCATCCAATCGAGGCAAGGCCTGAAATACTGCATGTCGTTCGGCCAACTCAACCTCAACGGAATCCGGAGTGGAATAGTCCGTACCCATATTAGGGTACCACATCCAGACATCCATTCCATAACTGTCTGCGATCCGAGACTGCTCACCAATCATCTCGATTGCCGGTATCTTCATGTGGACGCTGGTAAAATCATCATCCGTGCGTGGTGGTACGATCTCAATACTGTTGGCCCCGAAAATGGCTAAATCCCTGATGTATTGGTCAAATCGTTCGACCGTAAAAGCATCGTAAGCATTTGTTTTGGGCCGATACCCCATTTGGTGTCCCCTGATGGGATAACGGGGTGAGGTGGCCAGGGTTAGATCATTTGGTAGCAGAATTCCGTTGTCGTCGGCTTGGATTTTTCGCAAGAACTTACCCACCCCATACAGAACGCCTCGCCCATCATAGCCGATAATCATCACGGTACGTGAATCCTGATCCAGTATGAGCTTATATCCTTCAGACTTGATTGCAGGCAATTGAGAGGCCTGATCACGAAGCTCTTGGGGAAAATTGTCAAGTCTCCCCTCAATGCCTATGGCAATTATGGACGGAGCATTGGTGGGCCACTGGTTCGCAAATGTGAGTTTAATCGAACTTCTACTGGCAATTTCTTCACGAAGTACAGCTAGGGCCTTATTCACCAGTGGGTTCTCTTTTTCAAAACATATCACCGTACTCTCTTCCCAATACATGTCCTGACCATTCAGGTGTCCCATCGTCAGGAAAAACAATAGAAGATATCTAATGCCTGATTTTATTAATTCCATTTGTGTGCATCTCATGCTTATTCCTGGATTTAAATGGCTAAATCGGAATTGGTCCTTTCCACCTTTTTATCACCGATGGCTTTTTTTATAGTCTGAAGATCCTCAGTCAGTTTGTCTCGAAAAAGAAAAAAATCCGAGCTATGTAAAATGATGTTGGCTCCTTTTTCAGCCCATTCAATCTGGCGTTCAGGCCCGGTTGGAAAATGAATACCTACTGCTTTTCTATGTTTCCTCGTCCTGGTGATGACTTGTTCGACTGCTGACTTAAAATCTGGATGCTCATATTGCTCAGGTAGTTCCATGTTGATCGAGAGGTCGTGGGGTCCTATCACAACTCCATCCAGACCAGGAACTTCCAGGAGCTGATTGAGATTTTCAAGTCCCGCTGTACTTTCAATATTGATCAGGCAGAGACAATCCTGATTGTACTTTTGTAAGTACTGATCCAGATCTGGTGAGAGAGGCTCTTCCTCTTGAATAACCTGCTGCAATTTTTTTCCCTTTAGTGGACGGTACTTTGTGGCACCAACCAGTTGCTGCACCTGAAAGACTTCCTCGATGTAAGGTGCCAACACGCCTTGTGCTCCCGCATCGCGAACCATACAGGCCAGATAAGGATCCGGACTGGGTATCCGGACAATCGGTGCTATGCCATATGCAGCATATATCTGACATAGATACGTCAGTTCGGTCCTGTCAATGGGCAGATGCTCAGTATCTATGAACACAAAATCGAGATCGAGATCTCTGACTGCCCGGGACCAAATCGGGGAAGTAGATACGATACACGTGCCATACACGTTTTCTCCTTTACTAAGCTTTTGCTTTACATGAGTCGACATAGCTGTAAGCAAAGTTATGTCTTCCAGCATTGCAGACTTCCGTTATCTTACCATGTTTACCTAGCATTTTAATATGTTCTCAAGGGCAGGGAGTAGGTTAGTGTCAAAAATGTGTATCATATGATATTAATCATGCAAAGATTTTTAATTTAGTACAACGACCGAAGTACAACTGCCAGACTACTGTTTTGCCCACTGAAGATTATATTTTCGGATACTGTTGGATCCAACTGCCATATAGGACTGGATGAGACTACATGCAAGATGAATCAGGCAATGTTTCCTTGGTCTTGATTAAATACTGGAAGATAATAATCAAGTACTCTTTAAGTAGTGATTCGACACAGAATGAAGTTTATATTGAAGAATTATTGCTTTTAAAAGTCATGCTGATTTAAATGTGTTTTCCTGAGTTTATTTTTTTTTGTAAATGTATTTTTCAATTTTATAGATTAATATATGTCTAATAATTTTCCAAAGTTGCACAACGCAGCCTGGCCAGGAGTTGTAGGGAAAGGTCCTGACTCTGAGCCACCCATTTCGTTCGAAAAAATGCTTGACATGACCGCCAAAGCAGAAGTGAACGGGGTCAAATTTGATGGTATCGACTTATTTCTTGCTCTTCCGCACACAGATATTGACAGCGATAAAGACGCATTAAAAAAACTGGTGGATGAGGTAGCTGCAAAAAACCTTCAGGTTGGGAGCCTGGTAGCGCCGGTATGGACACCCGCAGGTGGCGGTTCAGCCATGGGTTCTGATCAGGATATTGAGCGATTTCTGACACAGGTAAGAAAAGCCTGTGAAATTGGTCAATTTTTGAGAGAAGCTGGTATCCGGCCACACGGGATAGTGCGTATCGATTCATCAGCGGATCCTGAGTCCTGGTCCAAAGATCCCGAAACCAATTCCGCGCGTATCGTCAGTACATTTCAGAAAGCCTGCGACATTGCTGCTGAGTATAATGAATCTCTGGCTGCCGAAGGTGAAATATGCTGGGCAGGAATGCATGGATGGAAAACCATGCTGAAAACGCTGGAGGCAGTGGATCGTCCCAATATTGGATTTCAGGCCGATATGGCTCATACCCTACTCTATCTGCTGGGATATAACAAACCCGATGAAAGAATCTTGCCCGAAGGCTATGATTGGAAAGATCGGGACATCCTAAAAGCCGGTCTTAAGACCGTATCCGATGCCCTCCGTCCCTGGACGATTGATTTTCATGTTGCGCAAAATGACGGGACGGTTTTCGGCTCCGGCAGTCACGACAAAACCGGCAGACACTGCCAGGCTAATGATCCAAACGGAAAATTAAATATAGTCGAAGATGCAGGATACTGGCTAAGGGATAGCAACGGTAATCTGACAAAAAAAATGAAACACATTTGTTGGGATGGATGTATGTTTCCCAATGAGGTAATGTTAAATCAGGACACCTGGAATACAATCTTATCCACCATGATCGATGTACGGGAAAGACATGGGTGGAATGAATAAACCGAAAGACGAAAAATAAAATGGATAAAAAGATATTAAGGATCGGTATCATCGGTACCGGATTCATGGCCAGAGCGCATTCAAATGCGTATAATCGAATTAGTGATTTTTTCCCGGAACTAGAGTACCAACCCAAACTTCAGGCAGTATGCTCGCGATCTGCAGCGCGAGTAGAAAAATTTGCAAAGCAATGGGGTTTTGATCGTTGGGAGACTGACTGGAAAAAGCTGGTACAAAGTGACGACATTGATGCCATCGATATTTGCACACCTAATCATCTACATGCGGATATTGCCATTGCTGCTGCTGAGCATGGAAAAATGATCCTTTGCGAAAAACCTCTGGCACGAACGGTAGAAGAAGCCAGTCCCATGGTAGATGCTGTCGAAAAATACAACGTACCTAACACCGTCTACTATAATTATCGGAGGGTACCGGCCGTCACACTGGCAAAACAAATCATCGATGAGGGAAAATTAGGTCGCATTTTTCACTTCAGGGCCAACTTCCTGCAAGACTGGACCATTAATCCTGAACTCCCCCAGGGAGGTGAAGGCCTCTGGCGCCTGGATAGTAAATCCGCAGGTTCGGGTGTGACCGGGGACCTACTGGCACATTGTATTGATACAGCGATGTGGCTAAATGGTGGCATAAAAGATGTATCAGCAGTGACCGAGACATTCGTCAAAGAGCGAATCCATCAGGAAACCGGCCAGGTTGAAAAAGTGGGTATCGATGATGCCTGCATATTTCACTGCCACTTTGATAATGGCTCACTGGGAGTGTTTGAAGCCACACGATATGCCCGCGGTCAAAAGGCTTTATATACATTTGAAATTAATGGTGAACACGCCTCCATTCGTTGGGATCTGCACGATCAAAACCGACTGGGGTATTTTGATCATCGCGATGAATCCATTGTAAGGGGGTGGCGATCGATCCATGTATCAGATAGTGATCAACCTTATATTGACAAGTGGTGGATACCCGGCGTATGCATTGGCTATGAGCACACCTTTGTACATCATGTAGCTGACTTTCTGCATAGTCTCGAGCTAAACAAGCCCTGTTCCCCCACTTTTCGGGAAGCCCTGGAGACACAGAAAGTCTGTGAGGCTGTTTTGGACTCTGCGAGTTCACGATCATGGAAAGATACCGGAGTGGACTGGAAGGGCTAAATTATTTGTTGTAGGTATACAGATGTATAGAGTATGCCACACCGTCTGTATTATTGGAGACCTTATGAAATCCCATTTGGTCATCGATATAATTCACTGCGTTCTTAAATAATACGCTCTGCGATCGTAGTTGATCAGAGGTGTCGTAGCGTGCTTCCGTCAGCACACCATCTAAGACTTTAAAAATACACCCACCCTCAGGATGTCCATGAATTTTACTTGACTTGCCCGGTGGCCATTTAATTAAGGTAAGCTTCATGACTTCGCTATGGACCAGCACCAAACTACCCCGTGCATCAAGGGTATCTAGTGCGTCATCATCAAAGTCCTGCAGTGTTATGGAGGACAAAGCGTTGAGAAAACCAAGCGCCGAATGTGAAAAGCTTTTCGAAGATATTTTAAGGCTATTGGGTACTAGTGGATTATGTAGTATGGGATTCATCTTTTGTTGTTTTCCACTTTATATTTTTGCTGTGGAAAACATTACCGACCACTCGATTTTTTTCCAAAATTTTCAATAATCCAATTCAACTGATTCCAGAAGTCTTATATTAATTGCTCTCTCTCTTATAAGATGTATATAAACTATGACCACAAGACGACGATTCATTGCGATACAGTCCGGTGACCGATACGCTAACCTCCAGACGGAAGACTACCTATTATCCATCAAACTGGAAACTCAGGTGGAAGACACCGACATTTTTACCGAGGGACCCGCTGTCGATGGTAAGGGAGATGTTTATTTCACAAATATCAGGACTAGCAAGATTCTCAAATGGAATCCACGAGAAAGAGAATTGTCTACATTCCTCACTGACACAAATGAAGCGAATGGTTTGCGCTTCACCCCGGATGGAAACTTGTTAATCTGTGAGGGCGGTGCTGGTCAAGTGACCAGGCTCAATTTGTCTACGGGTCAAAAGACTACCATCGCAGATCAATTTAAGGGCAAGATGCTCCAGGCCCCCAATGATATTGAATATGATCGAGCAGGACGGATTTACTTTTCATCGCGTGGTGATCAGGCAGACCCCAATAAATACAATAAGAAAGCAGTATATCGTCTTGACCCCGACGGAAGTCTTCATCAGCTACTGAGTGAACCGGAAGTCCACATGCCCAATGGGTTGGTAATCTCTCCGGATGAATCTACCCTTTACCTGATAGAGGCACATCCAAATGCAGATCACAATCGCTGCATCCTGGCGTTCGACCTGAGAGACGGTGAACTCTCAAATCGTCGGACCTTAATCAACTTCTATCCCGGCCGCAGCGGTGACGGCATGTGTATCGATCGCGAAGGAAATCTCTATGTCGCAGCAGGTTTACATGCAGTGCGGGGAACTTCTGAAACATTGGACACTAAGCCGGGTATTCATGTCATCTCGCCAGAAGGCAAATTGCTGGCATATCTCATGACTCCGCAAGACACGATCACAAACTGCACGTTTGGAGGCGCTGATCTAAAGACTCTATATATCACTGCCGGACCTGACCTTATTAGCATGCGGACAAAGATTGCAGGCAAAGATTCTTATCGTCTGGGTTGATTTACGGACCACTAACTATTGCTTTATATAGTCAGCAATCAATCGTATCCAGTTCCGCGAGGTTTCCTGAAAGCTATACACACATTCAGATTCCTTTTCAGAAGGCATTCCCACATCATTGAGCAAGCTGGAGTATCCATTTGGATCACTGCCATAGATCATACAAATGATCGAATACATTCTTTGTTGATCCAGGGAGTGCGAATCCCAAAAAGCGGCTGGAGAGATTTCATTACTGACCTGAATCGAGGTGTTCAGATTAAAAATATCAGCCGCGGTAAGGGCTACTACATCCAGATCAAAGGCGGAGGCAACTACGGCAGCAAAGCCATCGACGGCATCCTCCTCTTTGCCCAGTACGGGAAGGTCCAGCATATCTACCAGGGCATGGCCCACCTCATGGTATAGTACAAACTCAACTAAATTAAGTAACGTGAGCACAAGTTCATCTTCCGTCTCTGCATATCCGGTGGCGGCTATGATCTCATGATTGCTCAATAAAAACTCATAGGTCATATTAATCACCCCCTGATAATAGAGCGGGCCCGGTTTACCGGATGTAAATCGAATAAGAATAGGTTGCGGCAACTGAAATGTATTTTCCAGGTCGGTAACTACCTCTTCCATCACTCCGCTTTCCATCAATAGATTGGCATAAGGTGCCAGCGTCTCATCTGGTAGTTCATATTGAAGTATAAAGGACTCACCGACCACAGTAGTTACCGGCTCTTCAGCTGCTGCAGCAACATTTCCAGCTCTCCTTTCCAACTCATTAAAGACAATCCATGCCTTCATGATCCACGCATCCTTCCAGGGATTATCCGGGATCTCAATTTGCTGATTGACTCCCTGATATACCTGTTGAAGATATTCAGTTGACATAGAGGTCACAGTCTCCTCGGTGATCAATACCTCCCGGATGTTGACTTGTGATATCGCATCTTGGGTCACACCAACTAAGAGGGTAACCAGCGTTGCGACCATTCCAATTGTGTGTTTCATTTTCCATCAGGTCTTTTGGACAGATGGAAGGTACAAATGAAAATCAGTCTCTACAGCCGAAATTTTCCAAAGATGGCCTCCTGCTTTCCCAATGAAACAAATAGGACTTTCTACTCATGATGACAGCCCATCAGGACTTTACCACACTATTCAGTCCGCAGTGTTTTACCCGGATTGGCTAGTGCCGTCTTGTATGTGTCAAAACCCACAGTAGCCAGGGTAATCAGCATCACGAAAACACCGGCCACAGCGACAATGCCTATTCCGACATGTACTCTATAGACGAAGGCACTCAGCCAATTATTCATAAACAGGTACGCTATGGGCAGAGCAATCACAAAAGCGATGGCCACCAGCTTGAGAAAATGTGTAACCAGCAACATAACCAAACTTCCTTCGCTGGCACCCAAAACCTTACGTACGCCAATTTCCTTTTTACGTTGTTCGGTCACATAAGATGTAAGGGCAAAAAGTCCCATGATGGCAATGAGAATGGTTATGCCAGAGAAAAGCAAGAAAATACGGCTCATCTTCCGCTCGTTTTCATAGAGTCGACCAAATTCATAATCCATGAACCAACTTTCCATGGGCATCCCGGGCACCAGCTCTTTCCATTTTTCCTTCAGAAAATCCAATTTTGCATCATAGCCACCCGGTGTCATTTTAATGTACATGATGCGGTCTACCTGATCGGGTGTACCCCACATCACCAGGGGTTCTATTTTATTCGTCACTGATTTATAGGGAAAGTCTTCCACGACTCCAATGACCCGTCCCGTGATATCTACTTGTTGCTGCTGTTGTTGATTAAATACGCGATCAGTAATCGTTGTACCAATGACTTCTTCTGGTGTAGAATTTAATGCGGCAACTGCCGAAGTATTTAATAAAATAGCATTGCTGTCCGAGCGAATATCCCGATCAAAATCACGCCCGGCGACCAATTCTAAGTCGAAGGTCTTTGCAAAATTAAATTCCACATTAAATCGATTCCACTCTAATTCTTCATTGTCTCGTTCTGGAAATCGAAAATTCTGATTTATTAATCCAAAATGAGGTAATCGAGGTAAGTGGTTGGCAATAGTTACCGATTCGAAACGACTATCCTGCTCGATTTGGTCCTTAAAGATTTGATCTCTTTCGCCCAGACCAAAACCACCCAGGCGCACGCTTAAAATTCGATCCTTATCCTTCCCCAGGCTACTTCCGTTGATCAATTTTAATTGGTTGTAGACCACCAGGGTGCTAATAATTAGAATAATCGAGACCGTGAACTGAAACACCACGAGTCCCTTTCTGATATTTTCGGCACCCCGGCCACTGACAAATAACCCACGAAGCGCGCTTATAGGTTTAAAATTGGATAAATATAAGGCCGGGTAACTTCCGGAGGTAAGGCCTACAACCAATCCCATCATTAATAGCATGACTAAGAACGTGGGACTCGATACGTCAGCAATCGCAAAAGATTTATCGGTGAGTATATTGAAGGGTTTTATGACTAGCAGCAGTACACCCAGCGAAAGCAGCAAAGCGATACAGGTCATCAGGAAGGACTCCCCATAAAACTGAGTGATCAACTGTTTCTTGGTACCTCCCAATGTTTTCCTCAGTCCGATTTCTTTGGCACGCTTGGCTGATCGTGCCGTCGCTAGATTCATGAAATTAATACAGGCTATTAGTAATACCATCAAGGCCGTGATGATGAAAATCGGAATATAGGCAGGATTAGCTGGAGACTCTAACTCCCACTTCATTTCCGGCTCGAAATGTAGGTCGGTCAGGGCGGTGAACTTGACCGCATCATACGCATCCGCCTGATTATTTTGACTATTGGCAAATGCAGTATTCATATAATCCTTCCAGTCGCTTTCTATTTTTTCAAATACCCGATCATCGGAGACTTTTAAATACGTAAATGCAAACGCATCACCTGCCTGATTTAAAAAATCATACTGATATTGTGACATATACAACCTATGAATCTGCTCGATATTACCGATAAACGTCGGCTTAATATGTGTATTGGCCGGAGGATCTTCCATGACCCCGGTTACCGTCAATATAGCTTCTACCCCACTGACATTGTAATGAATATTTTGACCCAAAGGATTTTCATCACCGAAATACTTTTTTGCGGTCGACTCAGTAAGTACTACGGCATTGAGGGTCGATAATGCTGATTCGGGATTACCCTGTAAAAGTTGAAAATTGAAAAACCGGAAAAAATTATTGGTAGACCATTTAAAGTCTGGCTCTATGTATACATCGTTTTCATTTTCTCGATTGATGTACCCCGGATATCCGGCATGGGTAAGGATAGCGTAATCTGTCACCTCTGGGTACAGCTCTACATATCGGGGAGCCCAGGTGGTACCCGAAGTGGCAAAGGGCTCAATGTCGCCTGATTGTGCCTTCCGGAAATAACTCATTCTGTATACTTGCTCCGCATCGGGATGAAAGTCATCATAAGACATTTCATCATTCACATACAGGAAAATCAGCAGAAAGGAAGTTAGGCCTACTGTCAGACCCAAAATATTAATAAAGGAATAGAGCTTTTGTCTTCGAATATTGCGCCAGGCAACTTTTAGGTAATTTCTCAACATAGTGCATTCGTGTTAATAACACGTACCAAGTACAGTGTCGTGAAGAATATGGTAATCTGTTGAGTGAACTTCCTAGAGCAGGATCACGAACAATAGGTGAGCATCTACCTGAAACAGGTCTTATATAGAATAGGTAAAATACTATATTTATTTTTCCGTGAGGCAAAAAAATCTTCAATGCCATGTCCACCTCTATTAATCTGCAGCCAGATCTCGAAAACGAATGGGTCCGTCTCACGCCCCTCTCAGAGCAACATTTTGATGCCCTATATTCTGTAGCCTCGGATCCAGAACTTTGGGTACAGCACCAACATAAAAATCGCTGTGAGCCTGATCAATTCAAGAACTTCTTCAGAGATGCCATCGTCTCAGAACGAGCCCTGGTGGTGATGAGTAAAAAAGATGATCAGATCATTGGGAGTTCCCGATATGAACCCTGCCGTGAGAGGAGTCTCTCCCTAGAAATTGGTTGGTCCTTCCTCAGTCGAAAGTACTGGGGTGGTCAGTACAATCGCGCAGTCAAGTCATTGATGATCGATCATGCCTTCCAATACTATGATGAGATCATATTCCAAATCGACCAGAATAACCTGCGATCTCAGAAAGCTACCCTAAAACTGGGAGCTGTCTTAAAGACCTCTTTTTTACCTGGCGAAGTCCGTCCAAAGACAGAAAGTAACCTCGTCTTCTCCCTCAGAAAGGATCGTTGGCAACTGTAAAGCCTGCGGGACCAATTGCAGCTAAATGCTTACTTTCGGTACAAAATGAAAACAATATGTCTGGTTTACTTCCCAACGTAGATCCCAATGGATTACTTGAATATTCGGTCGTATATACTGATCGGGCCCTCAATCATATGTCCCAGCAGTTTCAGGATGTCATGCGTGATATCTCCGATACACTGAAAGAAGTATACCGTGCCCAGGCGGTGGCTCTGGTACCCGGTAGCGGCACCTATGGAATGGAAGCTGTAGCTCGACAAATTGCCAGGGGAAAAAAATGTCTCGTGATTCGAAATGGCTGGTTTAGCTACCGCTGGACACAAATCCTGGAAAAGGGAAATATTGCTGATGGACATGAAGTCATGAAGGCTCAGCTGGTATCAAAAGAAGGGACGCAAAATGCCTTTCGTCCAGCTCCTATTGAGGAAGTTGTTGCAAAAATCAAAAGCGATAAACCTGATGTTGTCTTTGCCCCCCAAGTAGAAACCGCTGCCGGCATGATTATTCCGGATGACTATATTACGGCAATTGGAAATGCCGTCCATTCTGTGGGAGGTGTTTTTGTGCTGGATTGCATTGCCTCAGGAACTATTTGGGTGGATATGGAAGCATGTGGTGTAGATTTCCTGATCAGTGCACCTCAGAAAGGCTGGAGTGGTTCGCCATGCTGCGGTATCGTTATGATGAGTAAGAAAGGCCTGGACCTCGTGCAAAATACCGAAAGTGACAGTTTTGCCTGTGACTTAGGTAAATGGCTCCAAATCATGCAAGCATACGAAAATGGTGGACATGCGTACCATGCGACGATGCCCACCGATGGTATTCGCACTTTTTGGAAAGTGATGCATGAAACGAAGGCCTTTGGCTTTGAAAATGCGCGGAATAAACAAAATGAACTGGGTACCCGCATTCGTACGCTACTGGAGGAAAATGGTTTTGCCAGTGTGGCGGCTCCCCTATTCAAGGCACCGGGCGTGGTGGTAAGCTACACTACTGACCCCATGATCAAGAATGGCTCAAAGTTCAAAGAAGCCGGCGTCCAAATCGCTGGTGGAGTACCACTGATGTGCGACGAACCAGATGATTTCCAGACCTTCCGCATAGGACTCTTTGGTCTGGATAAATTGAAGGATGTAGACGGAGCCGTTGCCAGATTTGAGCAGGTATTAAAGTCGATAGAATAAGCTTCGATCTTAAACCAACATACTCTTATGTTACTACACCCCTTAAATAAATGGTTGCCCACACTTGTGCTTTTATTGAGCCATTCTATATTCTTTGCTCAAAGAGTGTATCTGGTAAATCCTTCATTCAATGAAACCGTGGCAAGACCAAGTTATTTACCTACCAGTTGGAGTGACTGTGGTCATGAATTACAAAGCCCCCCGGATATTCAACCCTGTGGTGCCTGGGAGACTCCTATGGTTCCAGCAGTGGAAGGGTATACCTACCTATCCATGGTGACACGTAATAATAATACTGTGGAACGAGTCCAGCAGGAGCTAACCAATCCTTTGGAGTCAGGAAGTTTATATATATTCTCAATTTACTTGTCTCACTTTGAGGAATATATCAGTGCAGATGCATTGTACAATGATAGCATGGTTCAGGCAACTCTAAAAATAGATTCCGAAAGCCAGGTTAGAGGAGGATTTTCGAATACTCCTTCTGTTTCCTATGCCAATCCGATTACACTTCGTATATGGGGTGGTAATGAAGATTGCGACCTAGATGAATTATTAGCAACTTCACCCTTAATCAACCATTTCGATTGGAAAAAATATCTTTTCTTAATCCAACCACAAAAAACCTACAGTTTTTTCATCCTTGAGGCATTTTATGGTGACCACACAAAAAAGCCCTATTCCGGAAATATCATGCTAGATAATAGCGAACTCAGTGACTTCCCCATTCCGGATCTGGCCAATAATCATGACCCGAAAGACATTCTTTCCTATATCATAAATCAACGTGACTCAGTAGATCATTTTAAAAACGCTGTCTACTGTGAAAACATCCTTACTCTCTGGGACTTTAATCAAAATTCGTCTAGGGAAAATATACTTCAATTCATAAAAACCAGCACAGAATCTGAACAAAACAAGATGATCAATGCACTTCATAGTTCACTACTCATTGACAATGCTTTTGCACTCGAAGAATTAATCTTTGAATGGAAAAATGCTTCAGAAGACGATCGAAATAAATCATTTGAAAAATATAAGGAAAGCATTTCTAGTGAAGACTTAAGCGATGGTATTTTGACATATATAGCTGAAAACAAAGAACTAATACTGAAAGAATTGATGGGAATTTACGATAAGTAGAAGGAAAATGGTCCTAATCATATCAAACTTGCCACCCCTTCTAACTAAACTTAAACTGATACGTCAGGCTCACCACAGGTGCAGCGAAGATGGAAATTCGATAGGCCCCGAGATTACTATTTTTAAATACCTCTCCAAAGCCGCTACCTGCACGTGGACCGTAATAAATATTCTGAGCATTTTTTCGACCATAGATATTATATACCGTAAAGATCCACTCCCCTACCCAACGCTTGTTTTTTAGACTGGGATTTTTGATCGTCCACGACATGTCCAATCGATGATATGTCGGCAATCTTCCATTATTGCGCTCAAAATAGATGGGCACAAAAACGTCATCAATCTTAATGTCTCCATTAGGTACGGTATATGGACGGCCACTACTTAATGTAAAATTCAATGAGAGCGAATGATGCGCTCCATCATTAAGGGTATACACCGCATTCAACTGGTGAGGTTGATCAAAATTGCTGGGATACCATGCTCCTTCATTGATCTGATCATTGACCCGATCATTCTGAATTTTTATAAAACTTCTTGAATAGGAATAATTAATCCATCCTGTATTTTTCCCCTGGTGCTTTCTAAAATTTAATTCAATGCCGTAGGTACGACCATCACCCTGGAGCAGATCGGTCTCCACAAATTTTTTAAGGAAAAAATCGGCTCCGGGACGGTACTCTAACAATCCATCGATCAAGCGGCCATAGACCTCCGTTCCCATTTCAAAATTTTGGCTGACCTGAGATTGAATACCTGCAGATAATAAGTGACTTTTCTGGGGTCTGATATGGACATCTGATGTCTTCCATCTTGAGGTGGGTAATGGTGTGGTGCTATTGAAAATATTTTGTAAATACTGCCTGTTGAGGGCATAAGCAAACTTTAGGGCTGTTTTTTCAGTACCCCATCTCATGCCTAACCGTGGCTCTAGCCCCCCGAAAGACTTTATAACTTTTCCACTTCCATACTCCTCTTCACTGATGACACTTCCATTGCTCCTGGATTCTTCCTCATTGTACCGCCTCACTGTAAAAGGCCCCAACTGAAAATAATGCGCATAACGGAGGCCAAATGAGAAAGACCACTGCGGGGATGGAGACCAGGTTACGTCTGAAAATACAGAGGTCTCAGCAGCCCGTTCTTCCGGCAATGAAAATGGATTGATATCCCCGGTATTACCCGGATCCAAATCGCCCGGTGCATTACGATAGTAATTGAGCTGCAGACCCACCTGATACGTGAGGCTACTATCTTGCTGCTTATTCCAAATAGTACTTACATCATAGAGATCAATTCCAGAGCTAAATATCGCTTCCTCACCGGTGAGAGGCTGTGGAAGTCGGATTTGAGGGTCGTAGCCTGCTTTGGAAATCACTGTCTGGATGTATGATGTATTATCTATTCTATAATTCCAGTCAAACGACAGGTTGAGAGTTTTATAATCATAGATATTTTTGTCAGCAGTAAATCCCGCAAAGCGATTAATCAAATTAATCTGATAATAATCTTTGCTATAAAAACCCGTGAAATTAAAAATGTGTTTTCCGGTGGGTTGATATCGAAATTTTATGACTCCATCGCCAAAATTTGCTTTGGTGTCCTTTAATTTTTGAATTAAATCAAACCAGAAATCATTAAAACTGGCACGAGCAGCCGCAAAAACATATAGTTTATCTTTCACGATAGGAGTCTCAATCGAGAGTCGACTGGACACCAGTCCCACACCACCTGTTAGATGCAATTTATCCGCATTCGGACTTTTTATCTGCACATCGAGCACGGAAGCAACTCGTCCTCCAAAACGCGCTGGTATATTGCCCTGATATAGCTCAGCCGATTGTACACCATCGGTAGGAAAGACCGAAAACAAACCAAATAGATGTGTCGGATTAAAAATGGGGACATTATCCATAAGCACGAGGTTTTGATCAATCGATCCACCTCTCACACTTATGCCATTGGATGCCTCACCTGCTGATGACACCCCCGCCAGCAATTGCAATCCTTTTAAGACATCCGTTTCTCCCATCACAGCGGGTAGTTCTTTCAATTGCTGTTCATTTAGCCGCTGCACACCGAGAATAGGTCGTTTTATCCGGTCAGAAACATTATTTCCTACTACCTCTATCGTTTGTAATATTTCACCTTCAGGCATCAGCGATAACTGTATAGTGGTATCACCAACGACCTCGAGATCCATGGAAACTTCGCGATATCCAAGGAAGTTTGCAGTGACATTATAGGATCCCTTCTCTAGTGTAAAGGTGGTCCGTCCCTGTTCATCAGTAATCTCCCCATGATCTCCGGGCGTGATCAACACGGTAGCCAATGGTAATGGATCATTACCTTCTCCATCAAGTACGATCACAGTGACATCGGAGCTCTGGCCAAATAGCTCTGCCCCTTGATACACCCAGCATAGGATGAGCAAGATCTTACTCCACATGAAAACTGCTTTTAGGGCCATCCTTCTGGTTTTGATGCTGAGCGGTTTGGGCCCTCGCATGGGGCCTGCGGGATATCTTCCATGACAGCGGGTGGTTCTAACATTGGTGTGAGACCTTCACCCAGCGGTATGGCCATGATATCATTACGATTGATAAAGACCCGACCTGTGGTCCGGCTGGAGGCACCGAAAAAACCAATCACTCTTTCATTCGGATCATTTGGATTGAATACATTGCCTACCAATGCGCCCGGTAAGGTTGCATTTACTCCACCGCTCTCCACTCCCAGTTCATTGGCAAGACGGGAAAATGCAAATTGCTCTTGTGAAATAGTATGCTGTGAGACCTCAATCAGCACCGGCTTCCTGGATTCAAACTCAAGTACTCCCACCTCCTTGTCTCGTACCCGATTACCATTTATGAATTCATCAGCCTGAACCACTAAATTAGATTTAGTTTCGAAAGAGAAGCAAGGCTCAGAGCACAGATAATCGTAGCGATTGGAGATGGGTAGCGATGGATCATCCTGACAGGCACCTGCCCGGTATCTACTACCAAAGCAAGATTGGCAGATCGCCTCTTCTCTTACAATCGTGTAGGTCCACCGATAGTAATTTGCCTGATCCGGAGGATCCTGCCAGTCCACCCGAATCTGATGTCCGGGTACGAACTCTCCCCGAATTTCGCTAAATCGTACTTCCGGATCGAAAGTGGCACTTACCTTTTCCATTCCGACCGCAGCCGGTTGAGATTGCCAGTTAGAAAGATACTCGCGTCCATCCTGCAAGCGCACGTACAATTGATATTCCCAGTCTGGCTCTGCCATAAATTGCTCCTCCGGCAAATAGATGCCGAGCGTATCCGCTACAGATTCGAATACTGCGGTCTGTTCACCGCTCGTCCGGACTTCTACATAGGCATTTGACACATTTTCTGTGATATAACTACCTAGAAGTTCCTTACTCTCCTGGATGCGCACACTGGATCTGCCAGGTTCTCCTGACACTTCACCCTGGATAAACAGAATACTATCCTCAAAATCATATACGGGCTCATATGGATCCACGCACGACCAGACCAGGAAGATGGTGGGCACCCATAACAAGATTTTCCGTAAGTGAGCATTGCCAGTAGCTATCACACTGAAAAAGTACAACGAATTTTGGTGTAAAGTGTGACGCTAATTGACGCTGCAATTGACAAACCTCTCATTGGTACTAACTAACATGCCATGACAATATCATAAATGTGAATCTATCTTTCTATTTCGCTCCCCGGTTTTTCCGAAGCATCGCGAAGGACAAACAGGGGCCGGGGGTCTGCTATTTGTAATATCCAGGATCATATCAAAATAAGAGAGAATTCTAGCAAAATACTATGAGGAGCGCCCTGCGAACCTCTTTACCTTTCTGCCAGCTTAGCGATCGAATGAAAAGGGAATACTCGACTGCAAGCCATCCAACCGACTAAGTTCATCTTACAACAAGCTACGGACATCAAAAACTTGCATACTGACATGGCCAGTAGTCGTATCTTACGGAGAAACATTCTGATAGCAGGTCTCACGCTAGGGACAGCATGGGCTGTCAGAGGACAATTCGGTCATGAGCAGGGCGCCGCATGGGCGGGTGGTCTCGGCGGCATGATCATTCTTCTCCTGGCTAAACGCGATGACTGGCACCAACACTTTCTCTTCTCTGCAATGGCTGCAGCAATCGGATGGGGTGTTGGAGGTATGATCAGTTATGGTATCGTAGTGGGGTACGCCAGAGCGCTGGATTATGTCAATGTGGCCTATGGCCTGGAATCTCTACTCCTTATTGGTAGCTTATACGGTTTTCTGGGTGGAGGCCTGTTCGGGCTAAGTCTGGAAAGCAAGATCGCTAATTGGGGAAAAGCCATAGTCGCCATGGTTGTGGGGGCTATCGTAGCTTACTGGTTTATCATTGAGCAATTGGGCTGGACGATGACACCGCCCCGATCAGAGGCTTGGGCCGGCACCCTGGGCATGGTCATCGGACTATATTGGTTCTTACGTGCAAATGGCTTTCATCGATCGATCCATGTAGCCCTTTGTAGCGCCGTGGGTGGTGGCTTCGGATTCGCTTTTGGCAATTTCCTGCAAGTGCTTGGGATCGCCTCAGAGATTTCCTTCAACTTCTGGAACGTCATGGAATACTCAATAGGCTTTTTTGGAGGAAGTGGTATGGCATATGGAGTCTTCACCCAACAATGGGAGCAGAATACACCGGCGAAGAAATACAATCCTACCATTCCTTTTCTTCTGGTATTGCTGATCATTCCTGTAGTAGTTTGGAAAGAATCCTTCGGGATGGAACGCCTAACCGAAACGTATGGTCGCCTGATTTCAGACCCGACTGCCATCGCTAAGTATGTGCAGACACTGGTGCTGCTTATAGTTCCAATTATAGGACTGGTGTTCTGGAGGAAAAGGCAAGGGCAGCCTCAAGGAGAGAGGAGTAACAAGGCCCTTTTTATCGTCTATTTTGGATGGTATATTCTATTGAGTTGGTTGATCACGGGTGCTCTGGTTAGTGGCTATCGAATAGAGCAATATCTATATCTGGCAAACTTCATCGTCATTGGCTTACTACTACGAAATATCACACCTGGCTTTCAATTCAAACCGATCACAGCAAGACAATGGGTACTATACATTGCTGCGACCGTGCTGATTGTGGCAGTCCTGGCATTCATAGCTTTACACATGCACGAACCCTGGGAAAGATTTAATGAAAGATACCCGGTAAATAAATAGGTCTCAAACTACCTACTAACTCGAGAAACTGAGTTAACTCTGCAAAAATTATTTTATGCAATCGTTTGCACTGTGTTTTTTAATTATTAACAAATATCAGGGATAGTTTAAATTCTTGTAAAGAGTTAAAATATGAGCAGTAAAAAACAAAATAATAGAAGCGACAAGGATACTATTACACTTTCTTTAAAGTAGCAACTAAATAAATCTAGTGAAATCTATGAGTAATTAATTTCAGCAATTAAATACAATATCTAGAAAATACTCTCATCAGAAAACTCTGTGTTTTCTGTCTATCGATCTACAATTTTTAACACAATTCATGCAATATGAAAAGGGAACTCTTTACTTATTTTTTAACCCTTGGTCTACTTACCATATCGATGCAGCTCTTTGCTCAGCGGACGATAACCGGTACGGTTATGGACAACGAGGGTGAACCATTAATTGGTGCCAATATCATAATTCAAGGCACCTCACAAGGGACTACAACTGACTTTGATGGAAACTACACACTGGGAAATGTGACAGACGATGCTACGGTAGTGTACAGCTACACGGGTATGGAAAGTCACAGTGAGGTAGTAGGTACACGAAGTGTAATTGACATCACACTGAGTAGTGCTTTTCTTGATGAGGTGGTTGTAACCGCATTAGGAATTTCCAGAGACAAGCAATCTCTGGGATATGGTGTCAGTGAAGTGAACGGCGATGAAGTACGCCAGGTAGCTCAGGAAAATGTGCTAAACACTCTAGCAGGTAGAGTACCTGGGCTTCAGATAAATCAAACCAGTGGAACAGGCTCATCTGTGCAGGTATTGATACGGGGTATGACATCATTAACCACTGACAATCAACCACTTTTCGTCGTAGACGGAGTGCCTATGTCCAACAGTGTAAATAACATCCAGGAAAATGGAAGTCGAAACCAGGTGGATTATGGAAACGCCATGACAGACATAAATCCTGATGATATCGCCAGTATTACAGTGCTGAAGGGCCCCAGTGCAGCGGCCCTATATGGTTCCAGAGCGGGTAATGGCGTTATACTAATCACAACTAAATCCGGTGCAGGAAAAGATGATGTGGGCATTACATTCTCTACCAGTACAGTACTGGAAAAACCCACTATTCTTTTGGATTATCACTATAAATATGGAAATGGTGAAAGACAGCCCATACTCGATGAAGGATCTGCCTATTGGGGTGGTCCGGAGCTGGATAAAGGTGTCACGGCAGTGCAATGGAATAGTCCGGTAGACGCTAACGGAGCACCAATTCCCACTGAATTAAGATCCTATAAGGACAATA
>JAUILM010000718.1 GCA_030432855.1 Bacteroidia bacterium | reverse complement strand
TGTTCCTCAGGTGCCGGAAGCGCTGGACGTCAATATTGATCAGGATGCTGCTTTGGAATATTCGAGATTAAATCGCCCTGAAATATTATCCTTCAATCGGGTCCTCCTGGAACGCCAAAGCGAGTTAGATTTTGCCCGAAAGGAAAATGGATTTCAAATGGATGTATTTGCTGCTTTCGGCTTGAATCGATCCGCTATGGAGGTAAGTGATTTATTTACCGACCTGCAGCAGGATCAGGTTTTTACAGTAGGTATTTCACTGCCTATTCTTGATTGGGGGTCCCGTAAAAATAAGATTGCTATTGCACGCACGAATTTACATTTTGATGAGGAAAGAGTTAGAATAGAGAAAACACAGATTGAATCCAATCTCATAAAGGACTTAATAAATTTTGGTCGATTAAAGGAAGAGCTGGCCAGTATGGAAGAAATTACGATGATTGCCCGTGATCGATTTGAAATTGCCAGAGAGTCTTTTGTGCTGGGATCCGTCAGTGTGACAGAGCTTTCCATTTCACAGCAAGAGCAGGATACTGCCATCCGATCCTATATTAATACTTTAAGTACGTATTGGAATACCTATTACCAGATACGATCACAAACCTTATATGATTTTCAACAGATGCATTCATTAGTGAACTAAAAATCTACCGTTATGATCAGATTACATAATATTCAAAAAATTTATCGGACCAGAGCCATAGAAACCCTGGCTCTGGACAATATCAACCTGGAGGTAAAGGAAGGTGAATTTATCTCCATCATGGGACCTTCCGGGTGTGGTAAATCTACGCTTCTTAATGTCATAGGCCTCCTGGATGAACCTAGTACTGGCTCGGTCGAGCTGGGAGGGCAACAGATCATGGATTACAATTCCAGATCAATTGCCAAATTTCGAAATAAACATCTGGGCTTTGTCTTTCAGAGCTTTCATTTAATTAATGAGCTTTCGGTGCTAGATAATGTTGAATTGCCATTGATTTATCGTAGCCTCTCCGGTGCAGATCGTAGAAAGAGAGCTATTGCCGCCCTGGAGCAAGTGGGTCTCGCCAACCGTTTACATCACTTTCCTACGCAGCTTTCGGGAGGTCAAAAGCAGCGCGTTGCAATTGCCCGTGCCGTCGTGGGCACTCCGGATATACTTCTAGCGGATGAACCCACCGGCAACCTCGATAGCGTGATGGGCAATGATATCATGGAAATACTGAAGGGATTAAATCGGAAAGAGGGGACCACCATTGTTATGGTAACACATGATCAGTCTATGGCGGATCAAACTGACCGAATTGTACGATTATTTGATGGTAATAAAGTGAGCTAGATTATGATTACTAATTATCTAAAAATCGCCATCAAATCTCTTAGGAGGAATCCATTTTTTACTTCGGTAAACTTATTTGGTATTGCCTTTACCCTAATGCTTCTCGTGCTGGTCGCATCGTTGTATGAATCTAATCTGGGTAATTTAAAACCACTCACCTACAAAAGTGATATGGTAGTGATGAACCGGGGTATGCTCCGCGATGTAAATTATGACACAGCCTATACCTTTAAAAAGACGATGGTTGGGGGAGTGGAGCAGGTGGACACCCAAATGCAGATTTCCCGTGAGTTTCTGGGAGGTTGGTATGAAAATCCAGGATATTTCTTATTGGACAAGTATTTCAGAGCGGTCCCTGGTACGCGTGAACGCACTTTTTTCGAGGATCGGTTGCAACGTGATGTTTTTGTAAACGACCAAAAGATGAGTTTTCATGTCAATCATACAGATGACGCATACTGGCGAGTCTTCGATTTCGAATTTACAGAGGGCAGACCCTATTCTCACCAGGAGTTTGAAAGTGGAGCGAATGTCGCCGTAATCACCACCGTGGCAGCAAGATCTATATTCGGTAGAGACAAAGATGTGGTAGGCCAGACCTTTCAGACGAATGCAAGAAATTATGAGGTGGTTGGTGTGGTAGAACCCGCCAGCAGTTTCGTCTCCATGGTCAATCAGGATCTGTTTTTCCCCTATACACAACTGAGCGCCTCCGTCCTGACCTCACGTGATTATATCGGAAACTTTACAGCAGTGCATCTTGCATCAAAGAATGTCGACCGCAGAAATGTCATTGCTGAGATTAACCATATAACTTCAAAAATTCCCATGCCGGATGATCAGAGCTATTATGAAGAATTGACATTGCTGGCTGCAGATTTTGATGCCGCTATTGCCAATGGAATGGCACCTGTCAGTGACGAGGACCCGGAGTTGGCCTGGACCATACTGCGGATCATTATTATTTGTATCGTGTTACTTTTTATCACAGTTCCTACGCTCAATTTGATCAATTTAAATGTGAGCAGGATTATGGAACGTAGTAGTGAAATTGGTGTACGAAAGGCATTTGGAGCAACAACTTCGATGATTGCCCGTCAGTTGCTTTTTGAGAATGTTGTACTGACCATCTTAGGTGCCATCTTTGGATTCTTGGCAGCACTGGGCATGATTGCTCTGATCAATAGTGTAGCCTCGCATTTATTTACACTACGATTTAATGGAACGGTCTTTTTGTACGGTGTCATACTGACATTTGTGTTCGGTCTGATATCCGGACTGCTACCTGCTTACAGGACTTCTAAAATACATGTTGTAGAAGCTTTAAAAAATACGCAATTATGATCAAGCAAATATTTCATTTGATCTGGAATACCAGACGTAAGAATATTTTACTCTCTATTGAAATTCTCGTTTCTTTTCTGGTTTTATTTGGTGTCTATACATTCTTACTGACGGGGTTTTCTATTTATTCAGTTCCTTCCGGTTTTGCCGTGGAGGATACCTACACGGTCTCCTTACCTTTTCCTGAAGAGGCAGATTCATCCCGGAGAGTCCAGGTGAAACGTCAGGTGGTCAATGAGCTGATGAACAACCCCGGGGTAGTGGAGGCCTCTTACAGCAACTTTGCCGTTCCATACAATTCCGGTGGTTGGTCCAGTAATACGTTTGTTGATGGAAAGGAAGCCCACTCCTTCTTCGTAGTTGCCGACGACAAATTTGATAAAGTGCATCAGTTGCAGCTCGTACAGGGTCGATGGTTTGAGGCATCAGATGCTACGAGGAGAATCCCACCTGTTGTGATCAATCAGTTGTATGTGGATAGATATCTGGAAGATAGAGAGGCTCTGGGTACGATGATCCAGGTTGATGGAGCCGAGCGCGAGGTAGTGGGAGTCATTAGTCATTATAAATATCGAAGTGATTTTTTATCTGAATCTCCGGTGACTGTCATGTTTGAACCCGCTTTTACGGCTAAGTCAGGATTTCTCAATATTAATGTCAAACCGGGTACACCCGCCACCTTCGAATTAGAGCTCAGCGATATTTTAGAGGGAACTGGTTATTTGACAGGATTTCAAATTCTTAAGACCGAATCCAAACGGCCTGTAGTAAATCGTTTTTTTATGATCCCCATGTACATTTTTGTCTTCCTTTGTGTGTTTTTGATTTTAAATGTAGCGTTGGGACTCTTTGGAGTAGTGTGGTACAATAT
>JAUILM010000717.1 GCA_030432855.1 Bacteroidia bacterium | reverse complement strand
CCGAATACTTCGGAACTTGACATGGTTACCATGGTCCTGTAAGAGGATGTGTCCCTGATCAGCCAGACCAAATCCCTGCCAATCTTTATACTTGCTTTCTTGCACCAACGATTTAAACTGTGAAGAACCACGCTTATATTCCAGGATCTTCACAAAGTTCAACCAGTGCTCCACTGTATTATCTTTTTTCACGACAATTCTCGCATGATTCCATTCTCCGGGAGGCCTTACAAATCGAGCTGGTTTTTCTGCTGTCATTAGGTCATAAAGAGATCCCAGGGTACGATTTCCATCTCTTCCCATCTTTGCATCCGGGTGATTTTCGTCATCGAGAAGCTGATATTCCAATCCGATGGCAGATCCCTCTGTCTGATCATATTCCTCAGTCACGAAATATTTTATACCGCTGTTGGCACCTTCGGAGAGCATAAATTCCAGTTCAAATTCAAATGAAGAGAACTCGTCTTTGGTAACGATGTCTCCTCCAAAAGCTGCTTCTTCACCACCAGACTCTTCGACCATAAGAGTACCATCTTCTACTTTCCAGCCTGTGGATGGAAAGTCAGTGGCATGTGCACCTCTCCAGGCATCAGTTGATTGACCGTTGAATAATTCGATCCATCCCATTTGCTTTTGAGCTTCTGACAAACTATTTGGCCTCGTATTTACCACATATCCAAAGTCACCGGTCTGCCTTTCAAAGTTGCCGGTTTTCACCTGGATATTTCTCCACATAATTTTCCGACCATTAAGCTCAGGTCTGTCAACCGAGTGAACTTGTAATGCAATGAAACCTTCATCTGTCATGTCATCCACCAGAAAGGCTGCTGGTTTATCATTTACCCAGGTCTTTATCTCATCACCTACTGCTTCCACATAAACTTTATTCCAGTCTCCGACTTTAAAGGTAGATCCACCACCGTTAGGGTGCAATTGCATGGGGTATAGCCATCCTCTCCGGGATTCATCATAGATGCCGCCTGTCCATTGTCTGGAAGACGGGTCGAGCTCCACCTGATATCCGTGTACCCGACCATTTTGATAATCTGATAGGCTATTACTTCGGATCTGAACGCCGGAGTTAATAAACGTGTCGAGCAGAAACTCAAACTGGAGAGCAAAATCTTTGTAGTCGCGTTCCGTCGCCAGGAACGTATTGGGCTCTCCGCGTTTTGTTGTACCCACGATGACTCCTTCTTCCACGACAAACTCAGCACTGCCATTCAGTCGTTTCCATCCATCCAGGTTCTCTCCATTAAATATGGCGTGCCATTCACCATCGTTTGTCACCTGATCTGACTCACTACTTCCACATCCCATGCTTATCAGAAACACAGAGGATGCTAAATACACAAATAATTTATTCACTTAAATGAGGCTTTTAATAAACTAAGTGTTGGAATATTCCAACGCTGATCCCGGATACCCATTGTCCATACTATGACGCATGAGCCAATAAAAGGGCGCAAATATATAACTATTTAAAGAGCTAATCACATTACCAGTGCTCCGCCAAAGAAGTTAATATGGCGTATTTCTGATCGAATCTTATCATTCACCAAGGTTATCATATCGATGAACATTTGGTGATTGGATGGAAAAGGTAAAGGCTCGATATTAATCAATTCCCTACTTTCTTTGCTGAGCGCCTTTCGGTTTCCACGAAATTCTGCAAAATGGTGTTCGAAAATCACCTCTGTGTCCAGAGATCTTCTCAGTACCACTTTTTCTTCTGCTGATTCTAGCACCAGATTCGCTTGTACTAACGCGGATTTGTATAAATGTGTTTCAATAATCCGGGCAGTGATCGTTTTAAATACAGGATTCTTTACATCGTTGCCCAAAGAGTCTTTCAATACATTACCATTCTCATCCAGGACATATTCAAAGCCATCCTCTATTTCTTTGTGGTCCCCATATCGTTTTTCACGGATTCTTTCAGGACTGAAGTCAACCGCATTGAAAGTTATAGTGAGATAGTGGTCCAGATGTTCGTTGACCTCACCATCTATGTGATATTTCACCCACTTTTCATCTTTAAAGTTGTACTTAATTTCCTTCTCCATCCATGGATCCATATCTATACCGGTGAGGTTTTCCAGATATACACCTACATGTTGTATCCCCAGTTGCCAGGCCTCTTCTTGTAGTGCATGGGCATCCTGATACTGATTATCAAATTGCCACAATGCATTGAATGTCTCATAAGCCTTCTTAGCAGATACTTTGTTGCCTTGTCGACCAGATTCCAGATAGGTAAAGGCCTCAGAATAAGTGAGTTCCTGATGCTTATCGATAGCATTTTCCATAAGTCCTTCCAGACGTACGAAGGAAAATTTAGCATGATAACCATCCTTTGATATAATAGGCAATAGTGCACTAATACCTTCCTGTCGTCGGGCAACCTTTTCATAAATAGAGATGATGGTCCTCCAATCATCAGATCGGTTGCTATTTGACAGAAGTTCAACTCTGGCCATGTCACGGCCGGTCACTTTTTCAAATGTTTCTTCTATCCACTGTACATGACTGGTTTTGATGCGATCCTTTCCCGCAATTTTTCTTTCTAATTTGTGTAGGGCCGTATCAAAATTACCCTGATCAATCATTTTTTCCACAGAACGGCAAGAGCTCATCAAGAAGCCTGCAACTAGCATAAAAAGTATTGATTTTTTCATGACGTTGGTTTTTTAAAAGTGAACTAACGGGTCTTTACATTGAGTCGAAAACCAACGATGGGTATTGTCTTAATAGGAAGTTAAACCTTGTCTCAGTGCCATGATTGCACGTAAATAAGTGAGGGTTATCTAACAAGTAGCACTTTTCTAACCGCCACAGCACCTGATTTTTTGTCATAGAGTGTCATGAAATAGGATCCTTTAGACCAGTGGATTGATTCAATCGATATCTCCTGAAGTGGAGTGAGTGTTCTTTGGCTCATTTCACGACCGTGAAAATCAAAGACTTTCAGTTCGATTTCCCCGGTTGAATTATTTCTCACCGATAGGTGATCGGAAAATGGATTTACCTGTGTTACTTCGAAGTCATGCACAGAAGTGATTTCCGAAGTCAAAGCATGAAACCCGTTTCTGAGATTATTCCCCTTGTAAGTTGGCCACCAAATGTGACTTGCATCTGCGGGAGTCTCCAAATCATACACATGTAGAAAGCTCGTGTCCGCCTGATCATCTGGATATTCTGTATAGGTGAGTACAGCCATTTCCAATAAACCATCTCCATCCATATCACCAAAAGTAGCACCGTTTAGATAGGTGAATCCTTGCATTCGCATTGGAAACCCCTCGAGTTCCATCCCGCTTTCAGCATTGTAAGCATGGATAAAGCCCTGACCTTCCGGATCAAGTATATTGCTAGGGAACACAAGATCAGGTGTCCCATCATTATCCATATCAATGACGCTGGTGAGTCCTTCTGTACCACCCGCTTTCACTAATGGGAAATTTGATTTTTGACTACCATCCTGATCAAACAAGTACATCATGTCCTCCGGAGTGTCGGAGATAGGTCGTGCCATCACAATGTGAGGT
>JAUILM010000716.1 GCA_030432855.1 Bacteroidia bacterium | reverse complement strand
CAATCTCATCACCCTTCTCTTTAAACATCAATTTCATGCCGATAGGTGATCTACTGGATATGCAATAGTATAGTATATCATCCATTCTGACCTTGCCTATTCCTACTGAAATAAAATAATTTCCGCTGGTTGTTTCCACCAGGCTACCAATCTCCACTTTATCCGTTTTTCTTTTGATGTCGATTTTTATTAATTCAAGTCGCACCTGATTTGCCTGAAATAATTGCTGCCTGCTTTTCTGCTCCTCCAATTGCATCATGGATCTTCCGGTTTCATACTTATCACCGACACTACTCTTTGTCTCATTATTTCGTGACTCCTCGATGGATGCAAGCACTTCCTGAATCGAATTAATTCTTTGATCTATATCTGCCTGACAGGCCTGGAAGAGATTCTCCTTTATTTCGTATTTATTCATCCTCAAATACACTTTGCATTGAATGCTTTCACACAATTCAACTCTGTCCCGAAGTAATTACACTGATAAGCTGTAATGACAACTTGTGGTGAGATAAATATAGTTCGTCCTTACCCGGTGAACAATTTATGCGTCTTGATGTAGTCAGGGTCAATAGTGATGCCCAGGCCGGAGCCCTCAGGGGCGGTAATATATCCATCATGACTTTCGAAGGGACCCGCCTTACTTTCGATGGGGATTTCGGTACCATTTGCATCCTTAGCCTCGAAGAGCTTAAACTCGTGAAACTTGTATGCCGCGGGACACACCGCAACCATGTGGAGCATATAAAGAAAGCCAAGACCCCCTTCGGAGATGTGGGGCGTGATTTCCAGACCGACAGCCTGAGCCATACGGGCAACACGCATGGATCGCACCATGCCACCAAAATAAAACAGGTCAGGTTGCACGATTTGAAAGACTTCATTACCGATCAAATAACGAAAGGCGTGGATGCCAAACTCCTCTTCGCCGCCTGCCATTGGAATATCCAGGGCCTGCTCCACCTGCTTTTGTTCCTCATACCAATCCCACGGAATGGGCTCCTCGTAAAAGGTGTAGTTGTATTCCTCAAGCAATTTACCGATGCGAATCGCCTCTTTGACATCGTATGAACCGTTGCCATCAATCATGAGCGTGAAGTCGTCACCAAATTTCTCGCGAGCAAGACGGATCAATTTTTCAGTGCGCCCCGGTGCATTATCGATATTGGTGGCTAGATTATCTCCGCGCCCCGCACGCAGCTTGACAGCACGCGCTTCCGTCCTTCTGACATCCTCTTGCATAAGTTCCAGTGATTCCTCCGGTTCAAGACGACGAAATTCACTCAACAAATGCCCCAAATAAATAGATACCTGGGGATTAATGACCTCTCCCAGTAATTGTCCGGCAGGCTTGTCTGCGATCGTACCTAACATATCCAAAATGGCAAACTCGATAGCGGCAACATGCACACATAGGGGTATGCCCTGGCGTTTTACATTCAATTCGGTAGCGTCGAAAATCATTTGGTCCAAATCACGAGCATCACCACCCACAAAGTGCCTTTGAAGTGATCCTGGCACCATGGGATAACTGGAGGTTGCAATGAAGGGATGACCGACGGAGATTCCCTCTGCTCCATCTTTCGAACGCACCCGGTAGATGCAATTTTTGCGATCCAACAAAAGTTCCAGTGAGTCGATGATTACGGGATCCGGAAATAACTCCCTGCGAAGTACTGGCTGGCTCAGAGCCTTGTCTAGTACAGCATATCGGTCAGTTTGTAGTGCTGCGGAGTCTAATCGATTTTTATCTGTCATATTGAAAAGGGTGTACCCGGCAACTGATGCTAATCCAGATGCCATAAAATGTCGGCGACGTGTCTTCATAAGCAAAAGATAATCATTTTGACTGGTCCGAACTTCCTAAATACAAGTAATAAAACTTAGGTAGAGAAAACTTGAATATGCTATCCCAAATAGTCTCTTGCAGAGAAATCATTACAAATAACAAAGCTTAGAAATGCTTTTGTGGACAATCAAAGTATTTCAGTAAATGACCTTATTCAATTCTTTGAAATATTTGATAATGAGGTTAAAAGGTCAACTTTCGATTGGCGTATTTATGAACTTCAGAGGTAAAAAGTGGAGAAGGAAATTGGACCTTGGACAATAAGGTTCAAATTCACTATGAGGTACAAAAACTTCTCAATATTGATCATGAGATATTAGCGCTACGTAAAAATCTAACCAGGTCCACTTCGATCAAACCATTTGGGACTTCTGATATAGGCAGCAAACACTGTTGCCATAAGAATGAGTATGACGACTTCACTGGGTTTTCCCCGATACATATGGATTAATATCACAAAGGTCATATACACTACCAACATCGATGTACCGATCAGCATGGTCTTGTTGTATAAGAAAAGTGCCGTGCCTACCACGATAAAAATGCCGGCGGTGATCATGACCGCACTACTTTCTACGATTTTCCCCGTTTGGTGTGGATCGAGTAACTTATCCAGCCCATTGGGAATGTAGAAAAGTGCTATGGCTAATGAGGGAAGCCAGGTGAGGATTTGGGTGAGGTTGGTTTGTAGTTTGGTGTTTTGTTTAATCATATTTCCTCTATTTTTTTCAGGAGTTAGGGTAAATTCAGATATAACGGGCCGGACTCTTATCTCTATTGTTTGGTTTTAACTTTTTGAGCATTTCAGGTTGGTGGGTCTTGGTGTAACTTCAAAATACGTAGCCAATATTTATTCATAAACGTAGACCCCCGGCCTCTGCGGTAACAGAAGCAATAGCGTAGGTTATCTGCTTGTCTTCCACTTCGTTTCAGAAAAGACGGGGAGTGGTGGCAAAGCATCATATTGTACTGAAGTGACAAGATTCCGAAATTTCCTGGGACCTGAGACCTGGGACCAGGCACCTTTATTTCATCCTTCTTTCAACGCCACTTTGAATCCACGTCCATTCTTTATGACTATGCTCAATCTTCGTGCCTCGACAGCGCGACCAAAACAGCCTCCCACTAGATCTGACCAGGAGACAAACTAGTAGTCTATTATAACAGCAACCGCCAGGAAAATGGCCGAAAGTACCATGAGCCACCCAAAAAGAGGGAGCATAAATTGCAACCAATTTTTAAACTTGATATTGGCAATACCTAACATCGCCATTAGGATTCCTGAGGTAGGAATTACAGTGTTTGCAAAGCCGTCACCGCAAGTGAAAGCAAAAATCGCCGTATTACGGGTGATGCCCAGAAGGTCTGCTAAAGGTGCCATCAGTGGCATCGTGGTTGCCGCTTGTCCCGTGCCGGATGGGATAAAGAAGTTGAGAATGGTTTGGAATACAAGCATACCTTCTGCCGCCAGTACTTTTGGCAGGTACTGCAGGGTATTAGATGCATAGTAAATAATAGAGTCCATAATTTGCCCTTCTACCAGCACCACCTGTATGCCTTTGGCAAATCCAACAACCAGGGCACCCACCAGCATTTCGCTCATACCTTCAATAAATGCTTCCGTGGACTGATCCAGTGATAGCTTGCCCAGAAAAGCAGTAACTATACCCATGGTTAAAAATCCGGCAGCCATTTCGGTCATCC